>JAUSOT010000254.1 GCA_030656075.1 Candidatus Cloacimonadales bacterium | reverse complement strand
TGGATAAAATTACCGAATCAGAAAAACACGGTTTTAGGAAATCTGCGTAAATGACTTTGAAAAGAGATGTTATACCCATAATACCGAATTGCATACCTTATTTTATAAGGACTTAAGTGTCGGAAAGATTAGTTTTAATTCTTCTTTCATGTTTTTTTCCTTTTTTAGACTTCACCAGCTAACCCATAACCGTTTTAACGGTTTCCATATATTTCTTTTGAAACAGTTCCCATTCTCTTGTAAAACTCAATTTCTTGTGATGTTCTTCCTGATTTTTAATATAATTAATAATGGTATCAAGTTGATTTTCAGAAACCGAGAAAGCTCCATATCCTCTTCCCCAAGCAAATTTAGCTTTGAACATATCTGCTTTATTTATATCGTGAGATGATATACCTTTAAGAAGTTGCATCATTGTTTTAATTGTCATATCAACAGGCAGATCAACCAACAGATGAATATGTTCTGGGTTTACAAATCCAATTTTATGATAGATATTATTTTCAGAACATATTTTCTTAAATATTTCATTAGTTTGAGAAGCTTTTTGCTTATCCTGAAAAAAGGGAAACCTATCTTTTGTACTCCAGACAAGATGTAGCCAGCAGATTTTCATAGAGTGTTTTGGCATACTGTTTTTCTCCTTTTGCTTTGTAAACCGTTGAAACGGTTACTTTCTTTTTTCTTCTTCAAGCCACCAGCTAAAGCAGGTGGTTAATGCAATGATTGCTTCGACTCGTAAGAGAATCGACGAGTTGAGTACAATCTTAACTCTCATTAACCACCAACTTCAGTTGGTGGGGAAAAACACAACACTAAACCAAAACCGTTTCAACGGTTTCCATTTTACTTATTCTTCCACCCATCTCTGAAGTTTCACATCATTGTGAATAATCTTTCCGTCAATATAAACCGAATAACCCGGTGGATACTTCTCATATTCTTTCGATTTATCCGGTGCTTGCCAGACAATTGTAATATCCCTTCCCTGATAATTTACATTTTCCAGCAAGAAATAATCCAGTTCCATTGGCAGAGGATCGAGCTTTATATGTCCATCTTCCTGCGGTTCAAAACCAACAATGTGACGAATGATAATATCTATCCACCAGGAGTGCATATAATCCCGAAAATAACTGAGCGGCTCTCCGGTAATCGGATTATATCTTTCAAAGAAATCCGCTCGGGGTTGAAGGTGTTTTTTAGCAGCAAGTTTGATAAGTTCGGCTGCATCGGAAAGCAGGGAGCGATCGAGAATTTTAGCGGAAGTTGCGAAAGCTTCCAAAATATGCGAAGTGGCAGCAGGCCAGGACGGTCCTTCCCAGAAACCTGTCGGATCAAAATTCGGGTCATCTTTGGGAAGTGCAGACACAGGATATGGAAGCCAGAACTGATCAGGATTTAAAAGATGTTTCCTGAATACATCGAGATTTGTTGAAGTTCCTATTCCTGCAAAAAACGGATAGAAAGTGGTGATGCACATCGTTTTGGAAAGCTCTTTTGAATCAGGATGCCTGTCTCGATAGCTTTTATCTTCATCATTCCAAAGCATGGAATTCACAGCAATTTTTGTTTTTTCTGCATAATTTTGAAAGTATTTTTCATCATCATTTTTCCCAAGAATGCGAGCCATATTGGAAACTGCCAAAATATTTGCGTAAGCATAACTCGTTGCATCGATCGCATCATATCGCAAAGTCGGATCGTTGTCATCAAAACGGGAAAGGTCATCCATTCCGGTTTCAAGCTGATGATCGATAACGAACAAACCATCTCCATCAGCATCACGATCATTAATCCACCACTCGACATTCTTCTTAATTCCCGGATAAATCTCCGCAAGCATCTCTTTATTTCCGTGAATAAGATAATGCTGCCAGGCAGTATATGGAAGAAGTGAGAGTCCGGTTTTGGACTTATGATGAAGATTCACACGATTTGTGCGGGGAGAAGTGTACCACGGAAAGCGACCATCTTCATAAGCAGAATGGAGCATATTGGCAATATGTCCGA
>JAUSOT010000200.1 GCA_030656075.1 Candidatus Cloacimonadales bacterium | reverse complement strand
TGTGGCTGAACATGCCTACTTCAATTTCGATATTCTGCAGATTTCACGACTGGCTCTGGAAGAACTGGAAGCACGCCGCATCGGAGCAGCTTACACCGAAAAATCTCAACGTTATATCACCTTGAAAGGTGACTTCGTTGTTCCCCAAGAATTCAGCGAAGAAGATGCGATAAAATTCGAAGAATTGGTCGGATTCCAAAACAAATTCTATCTGGATAATTTAGACAAACTTACAAAATACCAATTTGAATTCAATCCAAAACTTGCTGAGGAAGCAAGAATTGCAACATCAAAAGGCACATCTAATAAAATGAACCGGACGAAAAATACTCTGGAAGGCTGGGCTAAAGAAGATGCCAGATATGCTCTCAGCCTGGCTACGCAGGCTCAACTCGGCATGTCTTTCAATGCCCGCACTCTGGAACATGCCATTCGTACGATGCGTTATTCGGAACTGGCAGAAGTCAGAAAATTATCTCAGAAACTTTATGAAGTTACCAAAGAAGTTGCTCCATCTCTCATCATTCTCACCGATCCGGCTGAATTCCAGAAAACTTTTAAAACCGATCTGCAGGACGATAATTTCAAATTTACCAGATCAAATCTAAGAAAATTAGTAAAAGAAATGATCTCAAAATATGGGGAAGGTACGACTTCTAATTTACCGGAGATCATTGCGGAGATTAATGAAAAACTGATTTTGGAAAATGACATCGATAACAATATTGCTGCGGCGATCATTCATAATAGTTCTCAGCTTTCCATCGAAGATTCCTATCGAATTGCCTGCCTGATTCTGGCGGATACGAAAATGGGAAAAAACTTCTTCTCCGAAGCGCTAAAATTCATTTCTGCTTTCGATTCTTTACCGCGGGAATTTGAATTTACCGGAGAACTGAAATACGAACTGGTGGTCAGTGCCAGCAATTTCGCTCAACTCAAACGTCATCGTTTGATGACTCTTCTGTCGCAGGATTACGATCCCAGCCTGGGAATTACGATTCCACCATTCATCAAAGCGATCGGTGCAGAAAATGAGTTGCTGGGAGTTTGTCGTCGAAGTGAAGAACTATATTTTGAATTTCTACCCAAATACGGCAAAGCTGCTGAATATTGTTTAACGAATGCTCATCGACGCAGAGTTTTGATTGCTGCCAATCCGCGTGAACTATATCATATCTCCCGATTGCGGGAAGATGAACATGCTCAATGGGACATCAAAGAAACTGCCGGCAGGATGTTGAAACTGGCTAAAAAAGTTGCTCCGAATTCGTTTATTCTTTCAGGTGGGAAAGATCAGTTTGAGAAGATGAGGAAAATATAGAGACGCAATACCTTACGTCTATCAAAATGGAAGTTTCGATTTAAAGTTGCGTTCCCAAAGAGGACTTTGGGAACGAGGAGATTACTTATTTGGATTTGATATAATCACCCTTACACGCTTCCCACCAGTCTTTGAATTCTTCTTTGTAATGTGGAATATCTTCTCGTGATATTTGCTGAGGTGGATAAACTCCTTCCCAAAATCCTTCGATCAGCCAGGTGATTTCATTTCCCAGAGTAGATTTCAAATCTTCAGGTAATTTAGAAATTTCCTCAGGTAAAACCTTATAAACATCAATATCAGAATCGATGAATTCAATTAAAGCTGGAAGATATTTATCTATGTTCCACTCTTCGTTTGATACAGATTGAACAAATATTGGATCATCACTCTGGAAAATCTGAAGAATAAAATCAAAAACATTAGTTTGGGGAAGATTAATGATTTCAATTAACTTACCATTCAAATACCATTCGGTATTTGATAATTCACCATACTTATAATATTTCCATAAACCATACCTCTTACCTTCTATCCAATTCCCTTCAATTGATAAAGCTCCAATATTATCAAAAATCTGTTCAATTCCATGTTTTTTACCTTCCTTAAATCGGGTAATACTTTTTATGTTTCTCCCATAAGTGTCATAAATGTATTGAAGACTATCTTTTTTCCCGTTTTTAATATAAAATTTTTCCACTAAAGAATTCAGCGGTTGTATGTATTTAGTGTAAACTCCATCTTCCATTTCACCACTATAAGAAGAGCCACTTACTCGTTTATCATTTATAAAAAGTTTATATAATCCTTCTAAAATTCCCTTTGTATAAGTTCGAGTTGATAAAATTGAACCATCTGATCCATATATCCTGATAGTACCATCATAAACACTGGGAAATTCAGAAAGCAGTTTACCTTCAAATTGGATCGAGCCATCCATGAAATAATCTTTTACGATCCCTTCAGGAATGCCATTTTTATATTCTGCTTTTCGATAATACTTGGCAGATTCGATACTCTCTTCCGGTCTGAATTTTGAATTAAGGAATATTGTCCACAAGCTGGTTTTCTGACTATTTTCATCCAACATGTCCGGTGTTTTGAGAATATTTGGAAATGACGAACTGTAGATTTCCTGGCCTTCAGCATTGAAAAAACGCATCGATTCAATTCGGTTTAACTCATTGTATTCTATCACCATATTGCAGTTATTGATGTCTTCTTTTTCTTCGGTTCTGTTTGAATGCAACAAGGCTATTCCCATGAGAACGATCAGTAAGAGATATTTTTTACATTTGAACATTGTTAATCCCACATACTATATATACAATTATATGTAATTTTGCTGATTTCGTTTTCATTACTTTCAATTATTTTTTGCCATTTTTTATCCATTTTTTCGATAAAAGTATTAAAATCATTTTCTAAAGAACGCAATAATCTAAGACGATTAGGATTACCATCTTTGTTGATTTCGATCAAATACCAATCATAAAGGAATTCAACATTTTTAATAAAGGAAGTTTGGAATTTAATGATTTCTTCAAATAATATTTCATGTTTGGGAATGATCTTCATTATTTGGTTTAGTGCATTTTTTTTAAGTTTAATGAATGTATTTATTTTCTTTGAAATATCTTTTTCATTATACGGCATTAAAGTTGGATTGTAACTTAAATACAAATCGAGATTCCATCTACCTCTAACATCATCTTCAAAAGGATTTGATAATACTGGACCACTTAAACAAGAATAATTTTGAATACACGTCTGAAACAATACAACAAATTCCTCAGATGAAACTTCTGGGTCAAAATTAATATAAGATGTGCCTTGGGAATCATCCAATAAATCGATTCTTGAAACAACTCGGGATGTTTTTAAGTTCGAAATACAATTAGCAGAAACAGTTGTGATAAACATTTCGCTAAATCCTTGAACTTTACCTTTATAAAACACATTGGATACAGTTGAATTATTAATTGTAAGATAATGAAAATCGTTATTATCCACTAAAAAACCAAATTCTGGATCGTGGTAGTAATCATCAATATAGACAATTTCATGAATCGGTATAAGCATAGATTTGATATCAACACCCGTAATTATTGGCTTAAGTCTATTTGCTTCAGGTGAATTCCAATAACTTGGATATGTTCGAATATAACAGTGCAAAGTATCTGAGTTAGCCAAAACAATATCTACTTCATGAATAGTAAAACTGGGAGGACCATCTCCCAAAAGGTTTAAGAAAACAAATAAAACGAAAAGTAAAAATATTACTCTTTTTCTCATATTTCCATCTCCACCTTAAACATCGAAAAATCTGCTAATTATTTCCCTGCCAATGCTTCTATAATTTTCGAGCAGCCTCCTTCGCGCATAAAATCGGCATGATCTTTTATATTCTCAAACTTGCGTCCAACTATTTCAGAACATTTGAATTCATAATCGGAGTTAGGTAAAAATGCTATTTCGATCAACTCAAGGGCTTTGGGGTCATTAAAGTCGATCTTGCTGTCTTCCCCTTTATTCATAGTCAAAATCCAGATCGCAGCGCCCAAAGCTCCGCAGGCACCGCCGCACAATCCAATGCCGCCCGCAAGCCCTGCAGCCATCACAGCCTGCTTTTCGGAAGCTCCCATTTTTCGAGCCAACTCAGCTGCACAACTAACCGGAGATGATGGTATTTCGATTTTTTCTTCGGCAAAAGCAGCATTAATCTCTTGGTAGGCTAGTGGAGCATATTTGGCTGACAACCGAATGCAGCCCAGGGTCTTGCCTTTTATCAAAAAAACGTAGATCATTTTCAACACTGATGATGATTTATTTATATCAGTTATTTCAAAACAATTAATTTCTCCGGTACAAGCTTGGAAGGTTTTCACAATTCTCTGAGCAGCCATGATTGCTCTGGTTTCAGCTTCCGGGCCATGACCAAATCGTTCATATGCTTGTGCTCCAGCGGCGAGAACTGCTCCCCAGATCATACCGCACTGATAGCCAGAACGGTTTGGGTGATAATCGGTACTGAAACCGGAATGTGAGTACCGGGATAGATCTCTTTCAGAGTTTGAGTTTTGCCGATTTTAATCGTAGTTATCTGGCCGTAATCGTTTTGTACCCCACCGTGAACGAGGAATTGATTTGGCTGCATCAGTTGTTCCAGCTCAAATCGAGCTGCAAAATTATCCAGGCAATCGGCAATACCAGCGAAGTG
>JAUSOT010000247.1 GCA_030656075.1 Candidatus Cloacimonadales bacterium | reverse complement strand
ACAGGGGAATTGTCCCTGAAAATGTAGGAAACAACATAGAAATCACGTCTATTTAGCAAAATATTTACTCATATTTGCTATTTAAAAAGAACAATTAAATATTTTTTAATTGACTTTGGACAAGAAGTTTGGCGTGTGCGGCGGGATCGGAACGATCACGCCCAAAACAAATAACCCAAACCCTGAACCGGTAGGTTCAGGAAAAAAGCACCGACCAGCCCGACTGCCAGCCCGACTGCCAGCCCGACTGCCGACACGCTTGTTATAGGAAATAATCTTTAATTGACTGCTCATCAATATCTCTTCTTGCTAATTACAAAAATTATTAATGAAATAAAAATTATACCTACTATTGCTTCTGACGCTATCAATATTCTTGAGAATCCAACTGATTTCGGAATAATATCACCATATCCTAAACTAGAAAACGTAACTATACTAAAGTATAAGTAATTAAAAAATTCTTTAACGGGAATTTTTTTAACTGTATCAATGACTTGAATACATCCAAATTGCATCAAACATGAATAAAAGATTATTACAAATATTGATGAACGAATTATTTTTATTAAGCTAAAACCGTATCCCCAAAAGCCATTATCAATGAAATTAATAAATTTTAAAAATTGGATTTTTATCCATAATTTTAATTTTTTTGAACCTTTTGAATTGCTAATCTGAGGATAAAATTTTATTACTTCAACTAAGTCGTTAGGATATGAAATTTTTGGAGCAAATTGAGGATAGTCACTAACTCCATTATCAATGACACCCGTCCTTAAAATCATCATCTCGAATTCTTTAGATAAAAAATAGTATTTTTGTTGAATTTTTCTTAGATTATTTTTATCAGTTACACTAATTATAAATTTGATAATGCTTCTAACTTGTATTAATTCATAAGAGAGTGTATTTAATTTTTGTATTTTGCCTTTAATATTGTGCAAATTTTTAGCGAAATAGTTTTTATAATAATTTGATAAGCCATTGCACCTAAAATCTGCATCACTAATTAAGTTTTCATGAAGTAGACAATATATGTGTTTGATTGTTAAATTTAAATAATGATAATGGGAGTTTGAATTTGGAAGAGTCATAATTATATAATCCATTTGATTTAACCATTTTAACGGAATTTTATACTCTCCATCCTTCATTAGTTGTATTGCTTTATAATGCAAACTAAACAATATTCTTTCTTGAAATGTATCTACCTCATGTTCAGGTAATTGCTTGAATAAATCTAATATTCTTGAATAATTTTGAATTGAAATAGAAAGCACTTTTGAAACATTAATTCTATCAGATGATTCTTCTAAAAGTTTTATAAATTCTTCATTAAAAAGATGTATTGCTGCATCCATACAAGAATATTCTCCTTAATTATTTCCTATAACATCCATACTCGCGCCCACTGTTTTATTGTACATAACTAACCTATAGTTAGGGTAATTCGTTGTACAATAACTTTTTCCCATTTGCTCTCTGCCCTCTGCCCCTAAATCATCATAATCATGCAATACTCGTGCAGATTCGGAAAAGTCAGTCTCGTTTTCTCAACGATCATAAACCGCATAACATCCTCAACTATTGCTCCAAAACCACTTTCATATCCCAAAATCCATTTCTTCCCAGGAGACGTTTTGATTGGATTTTTTTTTCATTTTCTGTACTACAATCCAACCTTCTCTCGTTTCATTCCACATAATCATCCTGAATTTCTTAATTAATTGTGAGAATTTATTTTATCAATATTTACGTCAAGGGAAAAATGTGTAAGCGAATAAAAGCTATAGCGATGAAGTGAAAAGAAGTAACAATTTGCTTCCGGAACGTAAATACTTGAGACAGCGCAATGCGCTATCACTACGATCAGCAGCTTTCTTGTATTTCAATTAACTGTAGTGGCCGATTATTGGTCGGCCTATTCTGTTCAAACAAAAATCCCCGGACTCGCAAGCCCGGGAAGAGAGAATTTATGAGAACTAATTTTGCTGCTAATTACTTTCCAAATCTAAAGTGCAGCCCAATTTCAGATAAGTTTGATCGAGATCAGATAGAACACCACTGTTCATGACTGATAAATCCCAGGTAGTTCCTTTCCATTTCACCGAAGCTCCGGCTGTGATGAAATTCATTTCGTAGCTGTGTGTGTTGCCCCAAAACTCGTAGCCGTCAGCTTCCAGGTAATCCAACTCTCTGATATCGGATTCAAAAGAATATCCAGCTCGTAATTGCATAAAGGATGCAATACTGCTTTCAATGCCAAAGTTGAAAGTATGACGATCCTTAAATTCCACATTTATTGCTTCATTCGTGTAAGCGTAATCTGCCAGAACGTTTAGCGGAATATTGCTAAACTTATATTGCGTTCCAAAACCAAATTCCAGTGGAAATGAATTCCTGTCGTAACAGATCTCTTCCCAGCAAACTTTTTCTTTAATTCTTTTTTCTGTGGGCGCAACAAAAGTAGCACCGATCGAGAAATTTTCACCAAAATTGGCAATTGCCCCGATCTTCGGACGGAATAAAACGAAATCGATTTCACCTTTGAAGTTCTCGTATTCATCAATATAATTTAAACAGGCTCTGCTGGTATTAGCATGATAAATATGAGAATCCAAACCAATACCAATTCTGTATTGATCGGAAATTTGATAGCTGACAGGAATGCTGAAAACGGAGTGAGCTACTTTCTCCCAAAGATCGAATGCTTCATAAACTATACCGCTGGTATCATAATTATGAACCATTCCCATATCAGCTTTGTGACTACTGATTTTGCTGTAGATCATACCGATCTGCAATTGATCGTTGATCTTATAAGCTGCGCCATAGCAGGCTCCTGTCCGGAAAATTGCCAGGTCATGCTCATAATTGGTATTTTCATGAATGACAGTCTCATTTTTTGTGCCATACTCATAATAGGCTTGAGCATTGTCATTGATCTGCAAAGATGCAGGATTCAAGTTAGTAACCGAGATATTACCGAGTGCAGCAATACCTGTGTAACCTCTACCTGCTGAAATGGCCGATACTTTGTTATTACCGTAAATTGCGAAAAATGGTTTGAAGTTCATATTTTCGCATTGTGCGTCGGTTTCTATCGGGAAGGCGTGGGACGTTCCCAATAACAGGATAAGAGCTAAAATACAATTTTTTTTCATGATCATCTCCTCACTTCTATATGTTCTGGGAAATGTAATTGCAGTTACTGTGCCATATATGTAATCGGCTATGAAACAACTTGTTATGATGTGTATTAAGCTTTTGTGTATTGTTCAGTTACGTACACATTATGTGCGGTAGCGAACAAAGTCCGATCCAATAGAAACGGATCAAATCTAAGCGATTTTGATAAATTGAAAATGAATATTTTATCAAATTTATAAGGTGAATAAAACTTTTACACAATTGCGTTCCCAAATGCAATTTAGGAACGAGAAGAGATTTCCAAAATGCAATTTAGGAACGAGAAGAATTGCAATTAGGAATGAGAAGAGAATCTTGTTAAACTACAATAATCTTCTTATTCCTTTTCCTGGTACATTCAACAGCAGCTTCGTCAGCAAATTTAAGCAAGCTTTCAAAACTTTCCGTTTCATCGGTTTTGGAAGAAACCCCCCAACCCAACGATGATGATTTCATGAAGGGCAGCTTGTTAATTTTATCATCGAGTCGTTCAACAGTCAGAACAGCGTTCTTGCTGGGCGTCTCGGTCAGTAAAATTGCGAAAGTATCATTACTTAATCTACCGATGATATCCGAATCGCGCAGGTCTTTTTGCAATAGTGCGGATATCTGGTTCATCAATTCAGTAGTTTTCTTTTCGCCAAAAGTGCGGAGAATATTTTTATGATTTGCCAATTTCATGATGGCAATCGAGAGATAGCGATTATATCTCTGCACAATCGAAAAAGTGATCTCGGCATTTCTTTTAAAAGCAGGCAGATTATCAATTCGGTTAGATCCATAGATATCTTTGTGCAGCTCGATCTCTTCATTCAGCGTGTCGGTGGTTACTACCAGGCTGATCAATGAAGCGAAGATACTGAATTTGGTGATTTCAGACACATCAAAATAATTTTCATCTTTATCCAGAAACAAAAAACCCATCAGTTTTTCATGATAGAAAATGGGGGAGATCAAGAGATGAGAATATTCTTTTTCGAACATGAATCGTCCCGGATATTTGATGTCCATCAGCTTAAAGTTCATCAGCTCTTCGATGAGAGGGTCACCTTGAGTGAATATGGTGTTTTTGGCAAAAGTGTGGCTGAGATTTCGCCCTATCTTCAATCTGAAAATATCAGATTTTACTACTTTCAAAAATATGCCCAGGGAACTGAACTCAAATTCTTCTTCCATATTTCGAACGATTGAGCTCAGGTTCTCTTCGATCGGTCTTCGGTGCTGTAATCCAGCCAGCAAAATATTAAACGGAATAATATTCAATCCCATGTTTTACTCCTTAATAACTGATGCGCTCTGTCCAGGTCAGATCAAATTCTTCACCGGCTTTCATAGTTTTGGTGAATTCGATCTGATAAGCAGATTTCTTTTCATAGGGAATATTTTCTTGTGAGATTATCCAATTCCCACTTACATTGTGGATCACAGTGATTTCTTTAGTTTCTTTAGATCGGTTCTTCAATGTCACAACCATATCTTTTTCGGTTACTTTATTGCTGATCTTCCTGGAATCTTGAACTGTGGTTTTGCCAACCAGGTCGAAAGCTTTGCCGGTGGTGAGAGTTACTTTTTCATCTGTAGCTGTATGATCGATATTATCTTCACCGATGAATTCCAATTGGTCATCGGCAGTATCTTTTTTATAGATTTTCACGGTTCCTTTGGGAAGCGGTAATCCGAGACCTTCTTTTTTGCTGTTAGTAAATTCAATTTTGCTGATGATTTCTTCGCTGTAGGTTTGATAGGTATATTTCGATTTTGCTTTCACAGTTTTCACGGGAAATAATCTCAGTTGCTTAGTTTGATTATTATTGATAGAAACATTTTCACTGAGCGTGTACATGTGAAAATCATGGAAGGCTTTTTCTTCAAACTCAGGAGACGCAGCGAATTCAGCATCCATAGAATACATTACTTCATTCGTTCTGCCACCTTTTTTATATTGCAATTCTTTCGATACATCTCCGGCGATCAGCTTTAATTTTGTATCCATGAAGGCTTTGCCGGTTGAATTATTGATTGTAACCCAACTATTGATTTCCAGATTTCCGGCAGCATCATCCCAGACGGAGTTATAGGTTACATCCCACTTCATTCCATAGCAAAGATAGGAAAAATCGACATTATAAGTTCCGGCTTTTTCTGAATTCAATTGCCATTGCAGGGTTGGTTTTAAAAAGAAATTATCAGGCAGTTCAGCCAGATTAATATTGCGGATTTCACTGTATTGGATCAAGCTGAGTCTGTTTGTTGAACTGTCCAAAATCCCGATTGTACTGAAATCGTTGAACTGCAGAATTCCCAGGAAAACCTGGTCTGTTTTGGTGATGATTTCCACTTCTTTGCCAATATATTTATAAAGAATTTGCGCAGTTCCTGCCAGGTCGTATTCGTAGTTTTGGGAAAAGACTTCCAATTTTCCATTCAAAGGTTTGATGATGACGGAAGCAGCTTCGATCGTTGAAGGGATATCATCCATAAAATAGCTCTGCAAGCCTTTCTCCAGTTTCAATTCCAGCGAGGAACGAACCAAAGAAAAGTTATCATTGTAGATTGTGATCTGGTCATTTGCATAAAGTGAAAAGGCTAAAATTACTAATAAAGCAATGAGTATTTGTCTCATAAATCCTCCATGTTTTTATAATTTACTTAATTCATTAATTTTCGCCACAATCATATCGATCCCGATCGTGTTTTGTCCGCCCTCGGGGATGATGATGTGGGCATATTTTTTGGTAGGTTCCACAAAATCGATGTGCATGGGCCGCACGGTTTCGTAATATTGATCGATCACGGATTCCAAGGTTCTGCCGCGTTCGGTCATATCGCGCACGATCCGCCTGAGAATACGGACATCGGCGTCGGTATCTACGAAGATGCGGATGTCCATCAGATCTCGCAATTCAGGATTTTCGAAAACCAGGATTCCTTCCACAATGATAATGCGGGATGGATTCTTAGAAATGGTTTCTTTGGTTCTATTATGCGATTTAAAATCGTACAGCGGCATTTCGATGGGAATTTTCTTCTTCAGCAGAGAGATGTGCTCGATCAAAAGCTCCGTATCAAATGAAGCGGGATGATCAAAGTTGATCCTGGCTCGTTCGGATTTGGTGAGATGCCCGAAACTGCGATAATAATTATCCTGTTGAATTAGCGTGATCTCTTGTTTCACTTTGCTTTGGATGGCATCCGTAATGGTGCTTTTCCCTGAACCGGTTCCGCCTGAAATTCCAATTACAACGGGTTGCGGCATTTTTTCTCCTCTATCTGATCACGTTATACTTTTCTTCGGAAAACAGAAATTTCCAATCCTGCCTCCAAAGGTAAAGTCATGCTCACAAATCGCAGATCGGAATTTATAAAGTCAAGATATTCTTTCACAGTATCTTCATGGGAAATTACATTATCTGCAACTATAAGAGCATTATTCTTCAATTTTTCTAATAGCAACTTCAAGTAAATGATGTAATCGATCTTTCCGGCATCGATAAAAACAAAATCGTATTTATTATTCAGTTCAGGAATGATAAACTCCGCCTTACCAACATGCTGCACAATATTGGAAAGCTCTTTCAGGTTCTCTTTCGCCAGTTTGAAGCGGGATTCATCAATTTCTATCGTATCGATGACTGCACCGCAACTTTCGGCAGCCAATGATAACCAGAAAGTAGAATAACCATTGGATGTGCCTATCTCCAAAATTCGCTTTGGTCTTTTTGCCTGGATCAGCATGAACAGCAGTTCGGCACATTTTTCCGAAATATTCCAAAGGCGTCGCTGGTTTTTCTTTTGAGCTTTGAATTTTGCCAGTTGAAGTTTATAAGTTTCTTTTATTTTTTCCATCACTATTCCACGATATTCTTCATTCTTTCCAAGTGTATTTTCCAAAAGTTCCTTTCAAACCGAAAAAGATAAAATAGGGAATATAGATCAATTCAGCAATGGGGAAGACGCTCATCAATTTTAGTTTTTTAATTTTTATCAGAAAGGTGAGCAGCAACAAAAATTCGGGAAGTAGTTTTAAAATCAAGATTACCAGAAAACTATTCCAGGATATCGCTTGCCGCAAAACTGTGACGCAGGCTGTGATAAAAATCAGGTAATATAAAAAAACGAAAAGTGTGAGAAGTTTGATGGAAACGGGATAATATTTCCATTTGGAAGCGCGCCTGGTTTCCTGATGAATTTGCTCGCCGGCGCTTTTTGTTCCCGAAGTAATAATGAAAGATTTTCGAGAAAACATGAAACGCATTTTCCGAATGATCTTGGAAAGCTTTTGCAGCATCAGATCATCGTCCCCAGAACGGATGTGTCCAATGCCGTCAAAGCCATTTACAGCATCGTAAGTTTTTCTGCGATAGGCAATGTTGCTGGCTCCGCAGGTTAATCCCCAATTCCAGCCGAATCCTCCACCAATAACAGCAAATAACGCTGCTCGTTCCAGGTTTTTCATAAGTTCAAAAAACTTATTATTCAATTTTATAAAAGAATATCCTGCCAGAAAATCGGTTTTTTCTGTGAAATGAGAATTGATTTCTTCTAACCAGTATTTGGTTGGAATGCAGTCGGCATCGGTAAAAGCCAGTATTTCATTTTGCGAAACTTTGATTGCTGCTGTTAGAGCACCTTTCTTGCCAACTAAATCTGGATTTTCTTGCTTTATTTTTACAAGTTTTAGATTGGAATGATTTTTTTGGAACTGCTGTACGATCCGTGAGGTTCCGTCCTTGGAACGATCATCTGCAATCACAACTTCATAAAGTTCAGATGGATAGGTTTGATTCAGCAGAATCTCCAAAAGCGTCGATAAATTTTGCTCTTCATTCCTGGCTGCCACGATCACACTAATTTTGTTTTGATTTGGATTTCTCTTTTTATTCGATTTGAGCAATCCAATAAAGAAAAAGAAAATTAGCAAAAAGTAAACGGAACTGAAAATAAAAAATATTTCATCCATAAATTACAAATTTCCTTTTTGGCTGGCTCGTTTCAATTGATAACCAGCTTGTTTGATATTCAAGAATAATTGCCGTATAAGCTTATATAAATTGATAAATATAAGTTCACAAATATAATTAAATGAGCCGACAGTTCCGTTCATAACAAGCTTCCAGACGATTTTGGAAAGCCGATAAAAGCCGAGATGTTTTTGAGTGAGAAGTAGTTGATCTTCAAATTCAAAAAGCAGGTGACGCCAGGGCGAAGGTTTGAATTTCACCCAGGAAAAATCGGTTGGAATGATTCCGGCTGCAATGGCTTTCTTCTCTAATTGCGTTCCCGGATAGACTCTTATACCGACGGTTGTGGCAAAGAAATCGATCTTATCTTTGTTTTGTTTGATATAATTCGCATCGTTCAAACAGCTTTGATAAGATTGACCCAAATGCCCGAACGTGAAGAAAACTTTGGTTTTAATTTGCAATTTTCTGCACCAGGAGAGAACATCTTCCACTTGTTTAACATTGATGGTTTTATAAATGGACTGCAGGATTTTAGAATCCGTCGTTTCCAAACCGATATCGACATAACAGCAGCCAGCTTCTTTCATCTTTTTCATCAGTTCAAAATCGACTGTATCCACCCTGATCTCACATTCCCACAAAAGATTATAAGGTTTGATCATTTCGCAAAAATTAAGCACATGCTGCCGGGAAGCAGTGAAAGTGCTGTCGAAGATTTTCAGAGCTTTCACTTTTTTTTGAGACAAGATGAGGTCGATCTCTTTTTTCACATTGTCAATGCTGCGGTACCTGATCCCACCTGGAAACATGCGGGATGCTGCACAAAAATCGCAGGCAAAGGGGCAACCTCGTGAAGTCATCAGGAATTCCGCTTCAATTCCCAGATAATCCAGCTTGATCTTGTAATTTCCTTCGCACAATTCCCGGGCAGGAAGTGGTAATGTATCGAGATCATCGATCCTGACTGGTTTATTGTGAATGATCTGATTATCATGACGATAAGATAAACCAGGGATGTTGAAAAGATTTCCTTTCTTCTTCTCTATGAAAATTTCCACGAAGCTTAGAAAAGAAAATTCTCCTTCACCTTTTAACACGTAATCAATTTCGGGAACGTGCTTCAGAGTATCTTCAGCAGTGAATGTTGCATGAATTCCGCCAAATACTACAGGCGTTTTCGGTAGTGCTTCTTTGCAGATTTCGGCTAATTTGAAACTACCTTTTCTGGTGCCGGTAGTTCCGCCAATCCCGATCACGGCAGGATTCCATTTTTTTAGATCAGCATAAATATCACCTGAGTAAAAATTGAAATCGATGA
>JAUSOT010000239.1 GCA_030656075.1 Candidatus Cloacimonadales bacterium | reverse complement strand
AAGTTGACAGGAATAAGTGTGAAAATAATCTACGGATTGCACGAAGAAATCGAAGGAAGGGAAAACTCATTTTCTGTTTTCTCTTCTTTCGAATTTATTTGTAACAGTCTCAGGGGACATTTGGCACTAATGTAAATAAACTTCTTGACTCAACCTGTATTAAGTTCGAATTTAGGTCGCGGAGGTGAAGATGAAATATAGCGAAGCAATCAAACCGATCAGTTATCTGAAAGCAAATGCAGCCAAAATCCTGAAAGAAATTTCAGAAAACCACACCCCCATGATTATCACCCAAAATGGCGAAGCTAAAGCTGTAATCCAGGATATCAAGGAATACGACGAAACGCAGGAAAGCCTGGCTCTGTTAAAAATATTGGCGATGGGAGAGGAGTCGGTAAAACAAGGCAAGTTATTAAGTATTGATAAAGCCTTTGAAAAACTCGATAAACTAGTTTATAAAAATGAAGGTTGAAGTAAAATTAATTGAACAAGCCTGGCAGGATATTGCTGATATTTATCGCTTTATTTCAGAGAATGATTCCGAATTTAATGGAAGAAAAATTTATGAAGCGATTAAAGCAAAATGCTATGAGATCGCTAATTTTCCCAACAAAGGACATATTCCGCCTGAATTAGAAAGACTCTCAATTTTCAGTTATTTGGAAATTAATTTTAAACCGTACCGAATCATTTATCGGATTGCTGAAAAGTCGATAATTATCTTTGGCGTTTTCGATGGACGACGGAATATGATGGATATTTTAACAAAACGATTGTTAAGATGCTAACTACAAACAGAAAATATAATTGAATGATAGAAGACAGTTTTGCTTTGACGTTAATTGCTAATTTATCAGCAAGATAAGTCGCTTACTTACCGGTCGGTTTTAATATGATTTTTCTGTATTCCTGAAATTTTCTATCTGAATAAAATCAAAATCTTTATTCTCCTTGACTCTCAAATCACATCTTTTTCACTCAATTTCATGAAATGGAAATATGATAATAAACCGGACAGCGATGAAGCTGTTATTAATGTGTTTCAATCTTTTTTGCGATTGAAAGCTCTCTACCGACAAGGCTGGCTGCAACGTGATGTTCCCGAAGAAAAAACAGAATCTGTGGCAGATCATTCTTTTGGAATTGCCATTCTGGCTCTACTGCTCTGTCCGCCGGAACTGGATAAACTGAAAGTGCTGGAAATTGCTCTGCTGCATGAAACCGGCGAATGCATCATCGGAGATCTGACGCCATGGGATAACTTAACTGAAGCAGAAAAAAGCCGGATGGAACTGGAAGCCGTAGAAGAAATTTTAGCACAATTGCCGGATGGAAAAAGACTGATCGGACTTTGGAAAGAATTTGAATACGAAACTACAGCCGAAGGAAAATTTGTGCGTCAATTAGATAAACTGGAAATGGGCTTGCAGGCGGAAATTTTCGATAAATTCGGCAACAATGATGCGAAAGCTTTGATCGAATCAGCGCATCAGAAAGTTACAGATACAGAGTTACGGAAGTATTTAAAACAACTTTAGTTACTTCGAGCTTATGAAACAATAACTAAATCTTCAAAATTCGAAAAAAGTGGAGTCACGTCACAGCGGTTTCCGCTTGTTTTTGTATCGATTCTTTTTAGATACGGTTTCATTTACATCTACACTTTTAAAAATCACAATCCGTCGGCATCACGGCAATATCCCGGATGCAGATATGCTGCGGAAGCTTCCAGCAGAACATAATAATATCAGCCAGTTCTTCCGGTAGGATGAATGTGGGATTTCCCAAATTCTTGCTGTATTCCTCAAAACTGATACCCATGTTTTGGTGAATGTTTGTTTTAATCAGACCCGGAGCCACATTTATAACTCGAACATTGTTTTTTGCTTCAGCCATTTGCAGGCTTTCCGCCATGGAACGGACGGCATGTTTACTGGCATGGTAACACACAGCTTGCGGGAACGGTTTTCTATCTCCGATCGAACTTACGTTGATGATCGTTCCTGATTTTCGGGCAGACATATCGGAAAGGACAGCTTTAATTCCATTTAAAACACCTTTCACCAGCACATCAAATTCATAACTGCATTTTTCTACGTCCATATCACGCAATTCACCGATATTGATAAATCCGGCGTTATTGATGATGCATTCGGTTTTTCCGTAAATCGCTTCAGCTTTTTCGATGGCAGATTTTAAAGCTTTATAATCGGTAACATCTACGTTCTCATAAATAATCTGTTTATTCTCTAATTCAGAAATAAATTCAATATGCCTTGAGATCAATAGACAGGGATGATTCTCTGATGCGAATTTGATTGCCAAAGCCTTGCCGATACCCTGACTTGCTCCAGTGATAACAACAAGTGGTTTGTTCTTTGTATCGTTTTCCATATTAGTCTCCTCAAATAATATAAAACAACTGGTTAAGTAAATTAAATGCTGTTCATTTTCTGTCAAAACAATTTTTTTCTTGCCCATTTGAGCAATAGATTTCATTGGATGGAATAAATAAAATGGAGTTTTAACCTCACCTCAATCCTCTCCTGGGAGGAGAGGAAGCTTTTTCCTCCTTCTCCTCGATAGGAGAAGGCCGGGATGAGGTCGATCATTGGAGCAGCCATGAAAAAACTAATTCTGATCATATTTTTAGGAGCGGTCATGATGTTAAGTGCAAATGAATTTTTGATTCCCGAGCTGGAATCGTTGCGATCCTATTTGAATACAACCTGGAAAGGCGAATTCGGCGTTTCGGAAAAAGTGGAAGGTGATGCCAACGGAATTACGGAAGTGAAAAATGTTACAGAAATATTGGAAGATGGTCGTCTGCTTTCCAAAGCTTATTTCTTTAAAAAATGGTGAATGGATCGATGGTCACGAGATCATCTATCACCAAGATTCCAACGCAGAATTGATCTTCAAATAAAATGCGACTGGCAGTGATTGGCAGCAAAGAGTTTCGTGATTTTGAACGGCTGAAATCAGTTTTGGATAAGATTTCCGGTATCACGGTCATCGTAAGCGGAACAGCAGCAGGAACCGACACTTTAGCTGCTCGATACGCTTTGGAACACAATCTCAAGCTCATAGAATTCCCACCGGATTTTGAAAAATACAGGGAAAAAGCCAAATACGTTCGCGACCGGCAGATCGTGGAAAACTGTGATCAAATCATCGCCTTCTGGGATGGAAAATGCGAAGGAACAAAATATACCATGGATTATGCGGAGAAATCAGGAATGTCAGTGAAAGCTATTGAAATATAGATGCTTCCCTTCGAAAGGGGAGAAAATCCGGTTTTAACCGGATAGAGGGGTTTGGTTAGATTTTGGAATCATTGGATTAAATATTAAGTGACAAATTTTAGTAAAAATCAAACCCTCTTTTATTCCCCCTTATGAAGGGGTATAATAAGGAATTGGATTATAAATGAAAAAAATCATCATCGGCATTCACGGTTTAAAAAATAAAGCTTCTCGGGAATTGCTTTCGGAGTGGTGGCAGGCAGCGATCAGAGAAGGCTTAAAAAATCATTTTGAAGAACGAGATTTTCATTTCGAACTGGTTTACTGGGCCGATCTAAATTACGAAAAGCCGCTCGATCCGGACATCACCGATCCTGATGATCAGCTCTACATCGAAAATCCCTACGTTCCCGGAAATGAAATCGAGAAAATTTCTGAAAAACACGAACTGAAAAAAAAGGCGTTGGACACACTGGAATCAGGTTTGGATAAACTCTTTTTGAAAGAAAACACGATTGCCGGCATTGAAGAAATTGCTGATCTGGCTATCCGCAAGATGTTCATCGACCTGGATACTTATTATCATGGCAATTGCCGCGTCGATCTGTCTAAAAATGCGCGGCAAGCATTTAGGGAAAGATTGGCTGAAGTTCTGAAAAAATACAAAAAATATAAGATTCTGCTGATTGCTCATTCCATGGGAACCATCATTTCCTACGATACTCTCACACAAGTCGTTCCCAAATTAAAGATTGCTGCTTTCATAACTTTGGGCTCTCCTTTGGGAAATTCCATCATCCTGAAGAAAATATTAGAAGAACAAAAGCAGGAAATTAACGAAAACAGCAAACCCCAAACTCCCGGAAATATCAGAAAAAACTGGTATAATTTTGCCGATCTGGATGATAAAGTTGCCATGAATTACAACTTGGCAGATGACTTCTCTCCCAACAAAAAAGGTATAAATCCTGTCGATATGATCGTTGATAACAATTACATTTATCATGGACAAAAAAATCCGCATAAGGTTTATGGTTATTTGCGAACTCTGCAGGTAGCGGAGGTGATGTTTAAGTTTTTAGATCGCAAACGATCTTTTTGGAGGGTAATGTTTAAAAGGATGAGAGAGCGATGAGAAAAATTCTAATTTTTTTATTTTTAATTTTCATTTCTAACCTGCTTCCGGCAGAATCTTCTCCGTTTGACAGTCTGCAAACTTTGGTGGACAACAGCAATGGTGAAGCAAAAATCGATGCAATGAATGCACTGGCAAAAGCTTTTTGGGAGGTCGATCCCGAAAAAACCCTGGAATATTCAACCGAATCTCGCAAAATTGCCAAAAGACTGAAATATCTATCCGGTGAAGCCGAAGCCATCAAAAACCTGGGCGTGGGATATTATTATCTGGGCGATCCGGAAACCGGAATCGATTACTTATTGGAATCTTTGGAATTACGAAAAAAGATAGGTAATAAAGAAGAAATAATTATAGCCCTTAATAACATCGGGATCATTTATGATGCGATGAACAATATTGATAAAGCTCTGCAATATTATTTAGAATCTCTGACCCTGGAAGAAGAAATTGGCAATAAAAGCGGTATTGCCGGGTCACTGAATAATATTGGGCTTACATACAAAAACCAGAGTAATTTTAACAAAGCACTCGAATATTCGCTGAGATCATTGCAGCTCTATAAAGAAATCGAAGATAAAGTGGGAATTGCCAGCAATTTGACCAATATTGGCATTATTTACGGCGACTTGACCAATTATGATAAAGCTCTGGAAGCTCTGCTTCAGGCTCTTGATATTTATGAAGAATTGCAGGATGAAAACGGCATTGCCGTCGCTCTGGGGAATATCGGCAGCATTTATGACGGACTGCGCAACAACGAAATGGCGCTGGACTATTACCTGCGCGCACTTGAAATAGAAGAGAAGGTGGGAGAAAATTATGGTATTGCCGGGTCATTGAACAACATCGGTATCATTTATGATGATCTGGGAAACTATGAAAAAGCTATCGAATATTACCAGAGAGCCCTGGATATCTACGAAGAGATAAATGATGTCAGCGGCATGGCAAATGCTTCCAATAATCTCGGTGTGACCTATCAGAATATGAATGATTTGAAAAAAGCACTGGAATACCTGTTAATTTCTATGGATAGTTATCGAGAGCTGGGCGAGATAAAGGGAATTGCAGCAGCTTTAACAAACGTGGGAACAGTTTATTACAAATTAAGGAATTATGAAAAAGCCGAGCAATATCTGAAAGATGGTCTGGTTCTGGCAGAGCAAATAGAAATTCGCGACCTGATAATCGAGATCTATCAACGTCTTTCTGATGTGAAAGTAGCGCAGCATGATTTTGAAACAGCCTTAAATTATCACAAACTCTATTCCAGCGTAAAGGACAGTATTTTTTCCAAAGAAAGATTGGAAATTATCGCCGGTATGGAAGCAACTTACGAAGTTCAGTTGCTTCTGGAAGAACGCGAAAAAGAGATCGAACTTCTACAGAAAAACAACGAAATTTATATGCTGAAAGCTCAGAAACAAAAACTGACCATGTGGCTGCTCTACTTTGGTTTTGCCATAGTTGTGGTGTTGGCTTTCGTGGTTTACTACCGCTATCGGCTCAATAAAAAAGTAACCGTCTTTTTGGAAAAACAGGTGGAGGAGAGAACCAGAGATCTGCGCCAGATCAACGAACAACTGAAAAATGAGATAGCCGAAAGGAAGCAATTGGAAAACCAGCTTATCCGTTCCGAACGTTTAGCCGGAGTGGGAGTTTTGGCAGCAGGAATTGCTCATGAAATCAGAAATCCTCTGGGAAATATCAGTTCTTCAGCGCAGATCTGCCTGAGTAAATACGATCCCAAAAAAGAAACCAAAGAATTTCTGGAAATCATTCAGGAAGAATCTGAAAAAGCCAATGCCATCATCAAAGGACTGCTGGATTTTGCCAACCCGCGGGAAGTGAAACTGAAAAAAGGCTCAATCTGCAAAGTGATCAAAAATGTGCTGAACAGCGTAAATGCGCGTTGTCTGGAAAGCAAGATAGAAGTTGAAATGCAATGTCCATCCACCCTTCCCCGCATCATGCTGGATGAAAAATGGCTGGAACAGGCTTTCCAGAACCTGATCTTGAATGCCATCCAGGCCATGCCGCAAGGCGGGGAACTGAAGATTTCCGCTTCGGCAGATTTCAATCACAAAGAACTTACTGTGAAGATCAAGGATACCGGCGTGGGCATTTCCAAAGCAAATCTGAGTAAAATCTTCGATCCGTTCTATACAACCAGGGAAGACGGAGTGGGATTAGGGCTCAGCCTCTGCCATCAGATCATCACCGATCACAACGGGAAAATGCAGGTGGAAAGTGCCGTCAATAAAGGAACTACCATAAAAATCGGATTTCCGATTTCAAATAATTAGGAAAGGAATTTTGAATGGAAAAGATTCTCGTAATCGATGATAACAAAAACATGCAGATAATTTTGCGGAACATTTTATCCGACGAAGGCTATGAAATTATAATTGCCGGCGATGGAAAAGCAGGTTTGGAACTGGTGCAGGATATACAGCCCGATCTGGTTCTGCTGGATATCCGTTTGCCGCAAATGAACGGTATGGACGTTCTGAGAAAGATCAAAGAAAATTTTCCGGATATGCTGGTGATCATGATCACTGCTTTTGGCGACATTAAAACTGCCGTGCAGGCGATGAAGCTTGGTGCCTATGATTATGTGACGAAACCATTTGTGAATGAAGACCTGACTTTAACCATCGCCAAAGCCTTCCAAACCCGCAACCTGAGCCGCGAAGTTACCTTTCTGCGCAAAAAATTGAAAGCTAAAACCGAAGAACAGCAAATCACCGGCGAAAGCTTGCAGATAAAACGAGTGATCAAACAGGTGGAACTGATCGCTCCCACCGACATGAGCGTGATCATTCAAGGCAAAAGCGGTACCGGAAAGGAAGTGATCGCTAATATGATCCATCGTAAAAGCCATCGTAAAGACATGCCGTTTGTTCCCATCGATTGCGGCGCTATTCCTGATACCTTGGTGGAAAGCGAACTTTTTGGCTATGAACGGGGAGCTTTTACAGGCGCCAACAGCAATAAAAAAGGTAAATTTGAAATGGCGACCGGCGGCACGCTTTTTTTGGATGAGATCACGAATTTACCGGCAGCAGCTCAAGCCAAGTTGCTGCGCGTTCTGCAGGAAAAAAACATTCACCGCATCGGCAGCAGTCAAGCTGTCAAAGTAGATGTCAGGATAGTTGTAGCTACAAATCTCGATTTAATCGAAGCGGTGAATAATGGTACTTTCCGTGAAGACTTATTTCACCGGCTTAATGAGTTCAAATTAAATTTACCGCAGCTTTCCGAACGTAAAGACGACATTCCCCTTTTAGCCGATGAATTCCGTCGTAAAGCCAATGAAGAATTATGTAAAAAAATCAGAGATTTTACACCCGAAGCTATGAAGCTGCTGCTTTCCTATCCCTGGCCGGGAAATGTGCGTGAATTGAAACATGTGATCAAACGAGCAGTTTTGCTGGAAGAAAGTGATCATATTTCGCAGGATGTTATCAAACTGGAAATGACTCAAAACGGACAAAGTACAGACAGTGCAGAATTGAATGATTATTACCGGATGATCGTACAGGAAGGTGCTTCTCTTTCCGACATAACTTCCCAGATGAACAACAGGATGGAAAAGGAAATTATCAAGCGGGTGCTGGTGGATGTAAAATACAACAAATCCAAAGCTGCCCGTATCCTCAATATCGACCGCAATACGCTTTATACGAAAATCAAGAATCTGGAGATTTAACCTTGAAAAGGCTTCTTACGAAATTTCTTCCTGCTTAGCACTTTCAAGGTTTCATACTGAATTGCTGATATTCTGAAATGCTGAGACGCTGAATCCTGACCTGCTTATTCTACATCCCATTCTGCTGAATTAATTACGCACATCAGCCGAGATGGAATTAGTATCATAATTATTTCAATTAATATTCTAAATTCAATTTTAACTTAGTAGATGAGACCAAAGAACTTAACTATTCACTGAATTTCACTGGCATAGCAATTGCATTTTTTAGCTATCAAAATCAAAAGGGGGTAAAAATGAAAAAATTGATTTTCATGTTTTCGGTTGTTGCAGTTTTCGTCGGGTTATCTGCCGAAAAAATGCAGCCAATCTACCGCAATTCCGAATTCAACGCCCACAAGAATTCGCCCATTGTGCAGTCTTCGTCCACCAGAGATGTTACGGAATGGGAATTTTCCATCGATCCAACCAGTTTGATCACGAACTATTATGACTACCAACCCGGAAGTTACAACAGTTGTCCGATCCGTATCCAGGAAGATGAAGTAGGTGGAGGCATCTACATGACCTTCCATGCCCGTGAAACTGCAGCTTCCACCCGAAGGGTTTATTATGCTTATGTGGATGCCAACGAAAATGTGACTAATGTGGCAACTATCAGCTCAGATGACCTGCACGAAGGCTATCCGGGCATCGACATCGATCCGCTTACCGGCGATCCGTTCGTAACCTGGCACGTAAATATCGATCTCTGTTCTGCTGATGCAGAAGTTGTGGTTACATACGACTTGTATCATCTAAGTCCCGGACTTTGGAAAACACCATTTGTAGTGATTGATGACAACACTCAGTCGCCCAACATGCCAGCTGATGAATTCATCTGGTCATATGCCTATATTGGGCCGTCCCCGATTACGGGAAAACAGAGAGTTTATGTCATTGCCAGCAATTCTAATGTTTCTCCCGTGAATGGCAATCCTTCCGAAAACAACCTGATCGCTTATGCAGATTTCGATGTGAATGATTTAAATGCTCAATCCGAACTTGATTGGACATATTACACTATCCCTCTGATGGATGACTGGAATGCCGGTATTCCTGAGTGGGTGAGACCATTCAAAGCCATGGCTGTTTCCGAGGACGGAAAAGTTGCTCTGTTCGGCTTCACAGCTACAGATGGTGCCACAACATTAATTGGTGACAAACTATTCTGCTTCTTGAACGAAAATTATGGAGAAGGCGATTATACATATTATGAATCTGATGGTGAATGGGATATTCCCAATCCGTAAAACCAGGATGGAATTTATCGCTTCTTAGATGCAACTACGCTTGAATCTTTAGATCTTTACATAGAACCTTATATCAGCGGTCATCAAAATGTTATTTTCACCAATGGAGACACAAAATTGAAATTCCCGGCTGCCATGAATATGATGATCCGTCCTTCCTCTTGGTTCCCCGACCTTCCGATGTTGTATCCAAAAATGTTTACCTTTGATTTAACAACAGGAGAATTCAGCTTCCAGGATATGTTCATCACCGGCGCCGATCCGAATGATGATCAGATTATGCTGCCCTGGGATCTGGACGAAGACGGTGTCGTCGATGAATTCGATCCTGACGGATATGTAACATGGGTTGATGGCTGGCCGATCTACCATTTCGATAACAACAATGCCTTCGACGAAAATCACACACAAATGGCTAAAAATGAAGAAAACGGCTGGCTGGTTGCTATCTGGAATGATGGTTTAAAATCTCGTTATGGAAATGCTCTTGAACCTGATTATGAAGATTGGGCAGAATTCCCAGAAATCGCTATTTGTATTTCCAATGACAATGGAGAAACCTGGAGTGATCCGATCATCATGAACGCCAAATCTGATGATGTAAATTATGCTCCTGAACTGAATGGTATGATTCCGATCTATATTTATCCCGGAGACAAAATTGAAGATTTGGGAGATAACTATGGTCGCGTTCATTTGATGTTCTTCGATGATAACAGTTATGGTTCCACAATCTGTGGCGCTGGTGAAAATCTTGGCGGAACAATGATGTATGCTGCTCTCGACATCAAATTTGAATATGTTCCGGATTCCACCGATCCGATAATTTCTCCCGCTGCGATTAATCTTTATCAAAACTATCCGAATCCTTTCAATCCGACTACAACTATTGCTTATAACTTGCAAGAAGCCGGAAAGGTGAAACTGGAAGTTTACAACGTGAAAGGACAGAAAGTTAAAACTCTGGTTAGCGAATATCAGGATGCCGGGCATCACGATGTTCAGTGGAACGGAGATGATGAGCTTGGCAAAACTGTTTCCAGCGGTGTTTACTTCTACAAAGTTCGCGCCGGCGGCAGATATACCAGCACCAGAAAGATGATCATGCTGAAATAATTGGGAAATTACGTTTTCAATTAATATTATAAAAGCCCCAAGCAATCGGGGCTTTTAATTTGCCATAAAAAAATCTTCTTTACAAAATTACGCGCTTTTCATCTTCTCTGATTAGATTCAGAATGTTTAATGATTCAAAATGAATAAAAGGAATCGATATGGGAATTAAAGTTGTCCTGTTTTTTCTTGTTGTCTCAGTTTCACTTTTTGCAAGCTCGGCTGTTATCGATAGTTTGCTGAATGAATTGCAGCATTCCACAGAAAAAGAATATGTGAACAAATTGAACAGGATTTCCAGAGAATACAGTGCCTTTCAGCCAGACTCATCCTTATTTTATGCACAGAAAGCGCTGGAAGAAGCCAGAAAACAGGATTACGAAATCGGCGAAGTAAACGCTCTCAGCAATATTGGTTTCTATTATTTTGATCTGCATCAATATGATAAAGCTCTGCAATTTCAAAAGGAATCACTGGTTTTGAGTGAAGATGTCGATTTCAAAATAGGAAAAGCCAACGCTTTAAATAATATCGGAAATATTTACGAAGCTCAAAGTAGTTATGATTATGCTCTGGAATGCCATCTGAAAGCTCTGGACATCAATCGTGAAATCGGGATCGAAGAACGAATTGCCACTTCCTATAATAATATCGGAAATATTTACTATTGTCTTTCCAACTATGAAAAAGCGTTGGAATATTATCAAAATTCCTTGGAATTGAAAGAACGTTCCGGCAAAAAAGACAAGATTGCCGGAGCTCTCAGTAATATCGGCAATGTGTACCTGGGATTGGAAGAAGACAACAAAGCCATCGAATATTATCAGCAGGCTTTAAATCTCATGATCGAGATCGATCATAAACAGGGCATCGCTCATTTCACGAATAATATCGGCATTATATACGGTGATCTGGGAAACTACGAAGAAGCCTTAAAATTTTTAACTTCTGCCCGGAAGGCTTATGAAGAATTGGGTGACAAACGCGGTCTGGCCCGCAGTTTATATAATATGGCTAACCTGCAGGAGAAACTTCTCGATCCTCAAAAATCACTTGAATATCTTTCTCAAAGCCTGGCGCTTGCCCTGGAAGTGGATGACCAGGACATTATTTTGAATAGCTACGAGCTGTATTCCAACCTTTATAAAAAGCAGAAGAATTTTGAAAAAGCTCTGGATTTTCATGAACTCTATACAACTCTGAAAGATAGTATTTTCAGTCAGGAAAGTTCCAATAAAATTGCTGAAATGCAGGTGAAATTTGAAACAGAAAAAAAAGAAAAAGAAAACGAAATCTACCGGCTGGAACTGGAAAAACAAAAATTGATTAAATGGCGGCTTTATTTCGGACTGATCATTCTGTTCATCATCACATTCCTGTTTTATTACCGCTATAAATCCAAACAGAAAATAAATGTAGAATTACGTGAAAAGATCGAAGAGGCACTCCGAAAACAAAAAGAACAGCAACAGATAATTGTACATCAGGCTAATCTATCTTCACTGGGAGAAATGGCTGCCGGCATTGCTCACGAGATCAATCAGCCTTTGCAGAATATATCTCTTTCTGCCGAAAGCATGGAAATAGAATTGAATGAGAAAAAACTCGATAATAAATATCTACGCCAGAAACTCAAATACATCTACGAGGATATCGACCGCATCAAGACGATCAGCGAACATATTTCTACGTTTTCCAGCGAACAGAAAAATGAGATCACCGAAAAATTCTGCCTGAACGAAAGCGTGAAAAATGCAGTCTCAATGATTAAAAAACAATTTGAAAAAAACAATGTTGAACTGCAGATTGATTTGAAAGATGATCTTTCCAAGATTGAAGGAAATTTATATAAGTTTGAACAGGTCGTGTTGAATCTGCTTTCCAATGCCAAAGATGCAGTTTTGGAAGATGAAAATAACTCTCAAAAACAAGTAGTCGTCCGTTCCAACGAAACCGATAGTGAAGTTTTTTTGGAAGTGGAAGATAACGGCATCGGCATTTCACAATCAGTGAAAACCAATATTTTCCTGCCGTTCTTCACAACCAAAAAATTCGGAGAAGGAACAGGTCTCGGACTTTCGATTGCGTATGGAATAATCAAAGAAATGAATGGAAAAATTGAACTTTTGGATACCGAAAATACGATTTTCCAGGTGATCATTCCCAAAGAAAATTAACTGGCATCCAATCCCCAGTCTGGTGATCTGGCATCAAAGCTCCAGCTTGGATGCCGGAAAGGATGAGCTTCAAAAGAGGATAAGAATGAATAAACTGGCGATTTTAATTTTAGATGATGAAAAACGAATTACCGAGACTTTGGCAGAATATTTGCAAAAACAGAACTTCCATACCTTCACGGCAAACCTGCCCGGAGAAGCGTTTCAGATAATCCACAAACACAAGGTAGATATAATCATCACCGATATTATGATGCCGCAGATGAACGGCATCGAAGTGATGCGGAAGGTGAAAAAGCAGAACCCGGCGATAGAAGTTATTCTCATCAGCGGCCACGGCAACATGAACACCGTGATCGAAGCAATGCGACTGGGTGCCATCGATTTCATACCCAAACCATTCAAACTTTACGATGTACAAATTGCTATTGAGCGAACCGGAAAATTTCTGGAACTACATAACAAACTGCGCAAGGTAGAAGATCATTATTCGCTCATTTCACGGGAAATGGAAGGTCTGATCGAACGGGATTTCATTGGTACCAGCAGAGAAATAAAACACGTTTTGGAAATGACCATGACTGCTGCCGAAAATCCTGATGTGAACGTGATGATCACCGGTGAGAATGGCACCGGCAAAGAGATTATCGCCCGTATTATTCATCATGCCGGCATTCGCAAACAAAATCCCTTTTATCCGGTGAATAGCTCGGCCATTCCCGAAACACTGCTGGAAAGCGAGTTTTTCGGTCACCTCAAAGGGTCCTTCACCGGAGCAACGGAAAATAAAAAAGGCTGCTTTGAACTAGCGGATGGCGGCACACTTTTTCTGGATGAGATAGCCGATATGCCGCTCAATTTACAATCTAAGATTTTACGAGCTATCGAAGAAAAGAAGATCAAACCAGTCGGCAGTAATCGGGAAATTTCAGTAGATATCCGCATAATTTCCGCCACAAATAAGAAGATTGAAGAATTGATCAAAGAGAATAAATTCCGCCAGGATTTGTTTTACCGCATTAATGCCTTTTCTATCGAGATTCCACCGTTGCGGGAACGCACCGATGATATTAAACCGCTCCTGGAAAGCTTTGTCTCTGTATTTTCCAAAAAACAGAATCGTCCGGCTCCGATTATCTCAGAGGAACTTCTGCAGAAACTGCAGAAATATCCCTTTCCCGGTAATGTACGGGAATTGAAGAACATGGCACAAAGAGCTTTGATGCTGAATTCAAGTTCGAAACTGATTCCCGCTGACTTCAAATGCGATATCGATACTTCTGCAAAACCAAGTTCAGTTGATCTGGATAAAAATGAGAAGCAACTCATCATCGCTTCTTTACAAAAGGAAAATTATAACCAGACCAAAGCGGCGGAACTCTTGGGTATTTCCCGCGATGCACTCAAACGAAAAATCGCTAAACATCAGATAGAAATAAAGAAAACGTTGGTTTAATAAACTCACCCCACCCCCTCTCTTCCTTCAAGAGAGGGGAGAATAGAAAAGCAAGGAGAAATCTGGACTTGACTTTCTAATTCAGAATTCTCTTAGATTTCTAAACTGAAGAAGGGAGTTAAGAACAGATGTAGCTTAACCTGCCAGGTCCTTTCTTGTTCCCAAAGTCCTCTTTGGGAACACAATTGCCTGCGAAACTCCTGTTTCGCGAAGTTGACTCAATCTTTGTATTACAACCATCCTCAAGGTTACATCATCTCCGCCCACCTGGGCGAAAACCAATAGTAATATATTTTCAAAACAATAAACTTAGAATTGCCTAATATTAATGTAATTATTTAATGATAAATAAGTTAATACACTCAAACTTTCTCTCGTACCATTTGGCACACAAAATGTAGATATAATAGTAAATCTCAAAATTTAGGGGGAGAAATGAAACGATTAATATTTTTTGCCGTGTTGTTATTTGGAACTGCATTATTTTCTCAAACGCCATCTTACGAATTTATCACCGAACCGATTGATCTGATCGAAAATTACTACGATTACATGCCGGGAAGTTACAATGCATTGCCAATTCAGATCGAGGATGATGGAAGTTTGTATATCGTTTTCCATGGAAGAGAAACTGCAGCTTCGACTCGAAGAGTTTACTACTGTTATATTGATACAGATGGAAATGTGACAGACATTGCCACGATCAGCACATATGATATTCACGAAGGCTTTGCCGGTATCGATCTCGATCCAATTACTCATGATCCGCTGGTTGCCTGGCATGGAAACTATGATATAACAAGCGCAGATATGGAAGTAGTATTCAACTATGATCGAATTCATTTGGGTTCTCCTGGATTATGGCTATCACCATTTGTTGTTTTTGATGATAATACACCATCTCCAAATATGCCGGATGATTGTTTCATTTGGCCGGAAGTTCATATCGGGCCTTCACCCATTCCAGATAAAAGACGGGCTTATGTGATTGGAAAAAATAGTGCTGAATGTCCTTTGAATGGTAATCCATCAGAGAACATATTGATAGGCTATGCTGATTTTGATGAAGAGGACCTCAATGGAACAACTAACTTCAACTGGACTTATCGAACAATTGAACTTCTGGATGAGTGGCATAATGGTAATCCTGAATGGGTGAGACCATATCTTTCCTGTACTGTTTCAGATGATGGACAGATTGCATTTATAGGACACATCGCTTTTGGAAATCAATCAGTAAATTTCACGGATCAGTTAATCGTTCTTCACAATGATAATTTCGGTGTTGGAGAATTTGAATATCATTATCAGGAAGCACATTACAATGTCTGGTATCCTACAGCAAATGACTGGTATTTTGCTCCCTATCGATGTCAAAATAAAAATGTTATTTTTACTGATAATAAGGTGTCATTTTTAGGGGCGATGAGTTTATTGATTGAGCCAGGAGTTTGGTATCCTGACATTCCAGCTGTTTATCCAAAGATATTTTCGTTTGATGTTACAAATAATGAATTCAGTTTTTATGACCTGTATTTAGAAGGAGCAAATCCGGCAGATGATATGCCGATGATTCCCTGGGATTTGAATGAAGATGGAGTTGTGGATTCGGTGAATGCTAATGGAGAACCTATTTGGCCGGAAGGGTGGCCATTCTACAATGTTGATTATAGTAATGCTTTTAGTGAAAATCTATTTAAAATAACCAGGAATGAAGAGAACGGTTGGTTAGCAGCAGTTTGGAGTGATGGATTAAAGGCGCTTTATGCAGAAGAAGGGGTTCCCGGTTATGAAGATTGGCTGGAAAAACCTGAAATAGCTATCTGCATTTCTGCTGATAATGGAGAAAGCTGGTCACAGCCAATATTTTTGAATGCTTTGGAAACACCGGAACTGGAAGGCATGATACCTGAATATGTTTATCCGGGTGATAAGATCGAAGATTTGGGAGACGATCATGGTAAACTTCATCTTTTCTTTTTGGATGATTATGAATATGGCTCTAATTTTACTGGCGGAATGCAAAAGTATTGTTCGCTCGATATTGATTTTGGAGATTTTACGGAATCACCGGAAATCACTGTTCCAACTGCTCAGCTCGAGCTTACTAACTATCCCAATCCCTTCAATCCAAGTACGACGATAAGTTTTGAAACCATGACTTTGCACGAATCAGCACAAATACAAATCTACAATTTAAAAGGTCAGAAAGTGAAGAGCTTTTCAAATCTCCAAATCACCCAATCAACCAATCACCAAATTGTCTGGGATGGCACAGATGCCAATAACAAGCCTGTTTCATCCGGCGTTTATTTCGCGAAATTGATAGACGGTGATCAAATAGCGACAAGGAAAATGTTATTGATGAAATAAGGATGAGTAAACAATGAAAAAGCAAATTTTGATTGTACTGATTTCAATGCTAGTTAGTATTATTTCTTCTCAAACGCCAACTTGGAATCAATATACTTTTTGTGAAAGTATCTCCGATCAAGATTTAGATTCTAATTTTAACTGGATTTGTACAAAAGCTGGATTGGTCAAAGTCGATTTACTTTCTAACGAAACTGAATATTTTAACAGTTCAAATTCTCAATTACCAGCTACATTTAATAATAATTTTAAACTTGTTATTGATAATAATGGAGCTAAATGGATGTCTATTCGAAATAAATTAGTCTATATCAATGATTCAGAATTGATAATTTATGATTTTACAAATTCTGCGTTACTATCAGAAGATATCGTTTCCATTGCAGTAGATATTGATAACTCGATTTGGATTACATATTATGATACTCTAATTAGGTTTTATGGAGAAATTTGGGAAGTATTTGATCACGGTGATTTTGGTTATTCAAATTACATTATTTGTAATTTTAAAATTGATAATGAAGGAAATAAATGGTTTACTTTATATAATCAAAATTTTAATGCTCATCTTATCAGATATGATAATTTTGATTGGTTAGGAATAGGCTTTAGTATTAATAATAGTTTAATTGGATATATTGCTACCGACTCAGATGGATTGAAATGGTTCTCTATTTCTCACTTAATTGGCTTTGATTGGTATGGAAATCCCATTTTTGAGTATATGGTAGCAACATATAATGGAAACAATTGGCAGATTTTTAATGAGAGCAACTCAGGTTATCCTGCAGATGCTGGTTTTTATTGTATTGTATTTGATGAAAACAATATAATGTGGATAGGTTCAGAATCAGGTTTATTGAAATTCGAAAATTCTCTGTTTACTATTTTCAATTCAGATAATTCAGGATTACCAGGTAATGATATTATGGGCTTAGTTGTTGATAATTCAGGTCTATTATGGATTGGAACCAGAACATCTGGTATGGCAAGTTTTGATGGAGTGCAATGGGAAGTGTATAATAATGAAAATTCTGATTATCCTTCAGGCTGGTTAAGAAATTTGCAGATCGATTGTAATGGAAATATTTGGATTGCAACTTCAAGCAGAGTATCTAAATTCGATGGTGAAAATTTTGCGTCTATAGCTGTCAGTAACAGCATACTTACAACGAATAATCTAACATGCATAGCTTTGGGATTGGATGGAACGAAATGGATTGGGACTTGGTTTCATTCCTTGTATAGTGTTGGAAGTGATGGTTGGAACTGTTATGATACTGAAAATTCAGGATTACCTTATAGTAATATTAATTGTGTCGAAATTGATTCTTATGGTGATAAATGGATTGGAACAGATTTGGGTGTTGCTATTTATGACGATTATAACTGGTGTGTATTTAATACTGAAAACTCAGAATTACCTTCTAATGAAATTGAAGCAATTGCTTTTGGACCAGATGGCGTTGTTTGGATAGGAACTGATGACGGCTTAGCAAGATTCAATTTGATTTCATGGAATGTATATAATACAACAAATTCACAATTACCTCATAATCACATACAATCTCTTGTGGTAGATGATGATGATGTATTGTGGGTAGGAACAAATGATAACTTTGCCAGTTTTGATGGTGAAAATTGGTCGGTTTACGATTTAATGGCATTAGGTTTTGAGTTCAATAGTGTTGTAGATATTGCTATTGACGAATTTGGATCAAAGTGGATAGCAGTTCCTGCTGAAGGATTAATTCATTTCAATGGCATCAATTGGCAATTATTCGATTCAGTTAATTCTGATTTACCTTCAAATTGGGTTAAAGATATCACTATTGATGAGTATGGTGCGAAGTGGATTGCTACGACTAATGGGATAGCTAAGTTGAATGATAATCTTTGGACTGTATATGATTTTTCAAACTCTGGATTACCGCATAATCGAGTTAAAGCAATATGTATTGATGAAAATAACACTAAATGGATTGCTACTGAAGGCGGATTAGGTGTTTATAATGAAAATGGAATTCCTGTTTCAACATTTGAATTTGAATTGCCTGTAAATATCAATAATTCAGTTTTATCCAATTATCCCAATCCCTTCAATCCCAGCACGACGATTTCCTTTGAATTAACCGCAAAGGACGCACAAGGCGCAAAGTTGGAGATTTATAATTTGAAAGGTCAGAAAGTGAAGAGCTTTTCAAATCTCCAAATCACTCAATCAATCAATCATCAAATCATCTGGGATGGCACAGACCAAACCGGCAAATCTGTTTCATCCGGAATCTACTTCTGTAATTTAATAGTTGACGGAAAAATGCTGAAATCTAAAAAAATGATGTTGGTTAAATAGTGACATATGTCCCCTCGGGTAAGATTATATAATAAATAAAGCCCAGAGGAGGCATAATGAGAGAACGCGAAAATAAGTTAACCAGGCTTGAATTAAAAAGCATTGAGGGAGAGTTTTTGTATGAATTGATTAATTCATTTGAACTCTCTCCCAAATTAAGCGAGCAGATTTTAATATCAGCCAAGACGAGCCTTTTGCGGACCAAGGAATTGCGCGAGGGTCAAGAAGTAGCTGTGGTAGTAG
>JAUSOT010000238.1 GCA_030656075.1 Candidatus Cloacimonadales bacterium | reverse complement strand
CAAAGTTAATTATGATAAACGACCAACTACTTCCCAAGAAATTATTTTTCCAACTCGTTGTCCTGTTTGCGATACGGAACTGAAAAAGGAAGAAGACGGAGCTATAACTTATTGCAACAATATCAGTTGTCCTGCTCAAGTTCAGCGCCGCATCGAGCATTTTACTTCTCGCGAGGCAGTTGATATCGAAGGTTTGGGTGAAGCAGCAGTGAAACAACTTCTGGAAAATAATCTGATCAAAAAGATCGAAGATATTTACCAGCTTGATTTTGAGAAATTTGCAGAATTGGAAAAACAAGGAAAAAAATCGGCTGAAAATCTGCAGAAAGCAATTGAGAATTCCAAAAAACAAAAATTTAATAAAATTCTATTCGGTTTAGGAATTCGTTATGTGGGAGCCAGAACATCCAAAATCCTGGCAGCTCAATTTGGCAGCATCGAGGCATTGAAGACAGCAAGTTTCGAAGATTTCCTGGAAGTGGAAGAAGTGGGTGAAAAGATCGCTCAATCCCTGGTCGATTTCTTCCAAAATGATGAAAATCTGAAAATGATCGAACATCTCCGCTCCGAAGGTGTGAGCCTGGAAGCTGCAAAAGAAAATATCGAGAATAAATTAAATGGAGCTAAGTTTTTAGTAACAGGCACGTTAGATAATTTTGACAGGAATGAGATCAAAGAAATTATCGAAAAGAATGGTGGTAAGATCATTTCTGCGGTCAGTAAAAATCTGGATTATTTACTGGTCGGCAGCAATCCCGGTTCCAAACTTTCCAAAGCAGAAAAACTGGGAACTGTGAAAATTATCGATGAAAATGAATTCCTGAAAATGATTGAAAAATGAATGAAACAGCAACAATTAACTATAACAAACAGGAGAAAGTTTAAATGACAAAAACCCCCTGCATCCCCCTTTACAGGGGGAGAATAAGGTAAAAAGAAACTTTAGAATCACATGAAAATATTAGATAGATACATCCTGAAAGAAAATTTTAAACCGTTCATTGTATCCTTGATCGTTACTACATTTGTGATGCTGCTCGATAAGATCATCGATCTTCTAAACTTGATAATCGACAAACATCTGGATTTCCTCACAGTCGTTTACATCTTTGGTTTAAGCCTTCCTTTCATGCTGGCCTTAACCGTTCCCATGGCTGTGCTGCTGGCTTCCATCATGTCGTTCGGGCGCTTGTCGATCGATAATGAATTGATTGCCTGCAAAGCCTGCGGCATCAATATTTATTCTTTACTCAAACCTACAGTGATCGCAGCGCTATTCATTTCATTTTTCATGGTTTATTTTAATAATGCCATCCTGCCGGATACCAATCATCAGCTGAAGAACCTGATGATAAAAGTCAATTACCGCCGGCCCGTAACTGCAATTGTTCCAGGCACTTTCACGGTTATGAAAAATTATACGATTTATGCCAAAGAACGCATTGAGGATGAACTTCTGGATGTCGTTATTTACAATAGCGAAACAACCAAATTTCCGCAGACTATCTTTGCCAAAAAGGGAAAAGTGCTGCTTTCCAATGGCGGGAACAGCCTGAAAGCAATTCTTTATAATGGGCAGATGCATGATCGTGATGCCAAAGATCCTGATAAATACCAAATGACCAAATTTAAACAATTTACTTTGAACCTTCCCGATCTGGGTTACAAGATCAATGAAGAAGGTTCGGATTACCGGGGAGATCGAGAGCTCAGCTCCAAAGCAATGCAGCAGATCATCGATAAAACCAGGGATGAAATATCCGCCTCAGAAAGCGAAATCAGCAAAATCAATGAAGAAATCCTCAAACTGAGATCTGATTCACTGAGTTCAAAAACTGCCCAGCGCGATTTGAAGAAAAATTATAACAAACTTGCCCTGAAAAAAGATAAGATCAAAGCTTTGAACGGTGACATTCGGAAATATGCCGTGGAAATTCATAAGAAATATGCAATTGCCTTTGCCTGCCTGATCTTTGCTCTGGTGGGAGCTCCGGTGGGAATGATGACCCGAACGAGTGGCGTGGGAATGGCGTTTTCAGTTAGCTCTTTTGTCTTTCTGATCTATTACGGAACACTCACTTTAGGTGAAGAATTAGCAGATAAAGGTATTGTCTCACCCTTTATGTCGATGTGGATTTCCAATATTATTTTCGGAATAATCGGGATTTACCTGATAATAATTTCTGTGAAAGAAATGAAATTTATCAATTTAAACAGTGGTTTTAAAAAAATTAAGAAGCTATTCCGATTAAAATGAGAACATTAGATAAATATATACTACGTGAGTATTTGAAAATATTCCTGATCATTGTTTTTGCTTTTTCAGTATTATTCTTGGTAGTGGATGTATCTGATAGATTACCGCAACTCTTGCGAAAAGGTGCTCAACCCAGAGATATGATGGTTTTTTTTCTGCTGAGAATACCTTATCTCATTGTGCTTACTTCACCGGTAATGGTGCTGCTTTCCGGTCTTTTCCTGATGGATAATCTATCCAAATACAGTGAATCAATTGCGATACGCGCTGCCGGAATAAGCATTTTACGAATGGTAACTCCACTTTTCTGGTGTGGATTATTAATTAGTATGTTGATAATGATATTTGGTGAGACCGTCCTTCCGAAAGCAGAAGAATACCGCCAATATGTTTATACGGAACGGATCAAGAACATGAAAGTGGAAGACAAAAAACTCCGCTCTCATATCCATTATCTGGGAAAGGATAATAACCTCTATTACATAGGTTTTTTTGACGGATATAGAAATATATTGAAAACAATTGATATTACGGCCTATGAACCCGGCAGTGGCCAGATTGTCCGGAAGATAACTGCTACAGATGCAGTCTGGGAAAATGAGGTTTGGCAGTTTCAAAACTGTTATATTCGCAATTTTGAGAACGGAGAAATGACTAATCTGGAACAGTTTGAGTCAACAACGATTGCAGAAGTAGATGTTACGCCCTTGGATTTTATAAAGAGTGCCAAGAAACCGATGTCGATGAATTTTTTCGAATTAAGAAATTATATAGAACGCTTGAAAAAAGTGGGAGAGAAATACAGCAAAGAAATTGTGGAACTGAATCTGAAAGTGTCCTTTCCATTTTCCAATTTCATAATTCTGCTTTTCAGTGTGCCGCTGGTCTCCACGTCTTCCCGAGGTAAGGGAAGAGGACTGGTCTTTGGCTTGGGGTTGTTAGTATGTTTTCTATATCTTTCCACTCTTCGCATTTGCCAGAGTCTGGGATACAATGAAGTTTTATCTCCTTTGATGGCTGCCTGGTTTCCCAATATTGTGTTCCTGATAATTGGTATGTATTTTGTCGTAAAAGCAGAGGTTTAGTTGCATATCCTGATGCTGTTGGAAAGGGATTATCCACCTGACCTGAGGGTAGAAAAGGAAATAAAAAGCCTGACCGAGGCTGGGCACAAGATCACTTTAGCCTGCTTCACTTTCAGGAAGAAGTTGGAAATAGAGGAGAAAGGAAGGTTCTCGATCTTTCGCTTTCCAATTACCAAATTCACTTTCAAAAGCAGTGTGGCAGCGCTTAAATTTCCCGGATATTTCAGTTTCTGGCGCAAAAACTTGAAGCAATTATTTCACAAAGAAACCTTCGATGCAATCCATGTTCATGATTTACCTTTAGCTCGAATTGGAATGGAATTCAAAACAAAGTATAATATTCCTTTGATCCTTGATCTTCATGAAAACTGGCCTGCTTTGCTGCAAGTTTCCGAGCATACGAATACTTTTTTGGGAAAGCTGCTTTCCTCTCATAAACAATGGGAAAAGTATGAAAAGGATGCGATCCGGCAGGCAGATAAAATTATTGTTGTTGTACAGGAAGCCAAAGAAAGAGTGCTAAAGCTAGGAATTAAAGATGAGAAAGTCGTTATTGTTTCTAACACGATCGATGACACTGAGATTTCTATTTCTGCTGTTCCTTTGAATAGCAGATTTACAATGATCTACGCAGGCGGCTTGAATAAACATCGCGGACTTCAGATAGCTCTGGATGCAGTAAAGCAAGTAGTAATTAATATTCCCGATCTGAATTTCCTGATAATTGGTGAAGGTCGGTTCAAAAAAGTTTTAGAACAGAAAATTCAAGATTTGAATTTGGAAAACAATGTTGTATTTACAGGTTGGATCAGTTTTAATACAATGTTGCATTTTCTGGCTGAATCACACATCGCACTTATACCACATCTGAAAAATGCTCATACGGATACAACGATCCCGCATAAACTATTTCAGTATTTTACGGCTGGAAAGCCTGTGATTGCTTCTGACTGTGAACCATTGAAAAGGATTATTCTTGAGACAGAAACAGGTTTAGTTTACAAGAATGACAACCCAAATGAATTAACTGATGCGATCCTTACACTTTTTGAAGATCATGAATTATACACAAGAATTCAGATAAATCAAAAGAAAGCTTTGAAGAATGATAGCTGGTCGCAGGATGCAAAGCGACTGGTTGAATTATACAATGAAAAAGAAAAAAGATTTTTATAAGGATGAAATAGATGTTACAAGTAATAGTTAAAAAAGGGATTGTTTTCAGTGATACAATTCCAGCCCCCAAATTAGAAAACGGTCGTATTCTTATTCGTGTTGAAAATAGTTGTATCTCAACTGGAACAGAGATTTCTAATGTAAATATAAGTAGTAAATCTATTTCTCAAAGATTAATTGAAAAACCAGTTATTCTCAAAAGAGCTTTTGATAAAATCCAAGATATGGGATTTAGAAAGTATTATCAACTTGTGAAAGAGGATCTCGGGAAAAGCAGCCCTTCGGGATATTCTTTGAGCGGAATTGTTATTGGACTTGGACAAGATACTGGAGATTTTAAGATTGGAGATAAAGTTGCTGCTGCTGGTGGGGTAGTGGCCAGTCATGCAGAAATTGCTTCAGTTCCTAAAAATCTGGTTGTGAAAATGCCGAATAATCTTGATTTTGAATTGGCTTCTTCTGTTGCCATCGGAGCAACTGCTTTGCAGGGAGTTCGTAGAGCAGATTTGAAAATAGGGGAATTCTGTGTTGTAGTTGGAGCCGGTATGCTTGGAATGATTACGATACAAATGCTGACAAATTCAGGAATTCGGGTCGCTGCAGTGGATATTAACGATGAACGATTAAAGTTGTGTTCTGAATTTGGTGTTGAAATTGAAGTAAATTCTATTAATGAAGATTCAATTAAAGTGATCACTCATTGGTCAGATGGATATGGTGCCGACGCTGTAATATTCACAGCCGCAACACCAGATAATAAACCTCTTTCAGACTCGTTCCAAATGTGTAAAAGAAAAGGCAAAGTTATTCTCGTGGGTGTTTCCGGAATGAATATTGACCGCAAAGACATTTATGAAAAAGAATTGGATTTTCTGATTTCAACGTCCTATGGTCCAGGCAGATATGATGATAATTATGAGGCAAAAGGCAATGATTATCCTTACGGTTATGTTCGTTGGACTGAAAATCGAAATATGGCTGAATATCTTAGAATGTTACAAAAAGAGACTGTCAATTTAGCAAAAATGCTAAATGCAATATATCCAATTGAAAAGGTGTCTGACGCATTTCAAAAGATTAAAGAATCAAAACCACTGATGATCATTCTTTCTTATAAGGAGAAAGAATCTTATGAAGAAAAAGTAGTTTTATCGGTTAAACCAGTTTCCAGAGAAAAAATTAATATTGCTATTGTTGGCGTTGGTTCTTTTGCCCTTTCAATGCTGTTACCAATACTCAAAAAGGAAAAATCAAAATTTAATATACACGCAATTATGAATCGAACAGGGTTCAAGGCAAAAGATGTCTCTGAAAAATACGGAGCAAAATATTCTACAACCGATTTTGATGAAATCTTAACAGATAAAGATGTCGATCTGGTATTAATTTCAACCCGTCATGATAGTCATGCAGAACTTACCCTAAAAGCACTTCAAGCAGGTAAGAATGTCTTTGTAGAAAAACCACTTGCTACGAATCAAACGGAACTCAATTCTATCAAAGAATTTTATTTGTCTGAAGGTGAAAAACCACTTTTATTTGTTGGTTATAATAGACGATTCAGTAAATATGCCCAGGAAATTAACAAATATACAAGTAAAAGAATAAATCCATTATTTATTCATTATCGAATGAATGCAGGATATATACCTATGGATCATTGGGTTCATCAAAACGGTGGTAGAATTATTGGAGAAGCCTGTCATATTATTGATTTGATGACTTTCTTTACCAAATCTAAAATTCAAAATATTTATTTTGATTCCCTGAATTCTGTTACCGGAGCAATTAGTTGTGATGATAATAAATCAATAATTTTAAAATATGAAGATGGATCCATAGCCACAATTGAGTATTTTGCAATAGGGAATAAAGGGCTTTCAAAAGAATATATGGAGATTCATTTTGATGAAAAATCCATAATTCTTGATAATTATCAAGTCTTGAAAGGCTTCGGGCTAAAAATAAATGATCTGAAAAGTAAGAATCCCGAGAAAGGTCATTTAGAGGAGTTTCTTGAATTATATAAAACTTTGAAATTGAGAGATTCAAAATGGCCAATTGAGTTATGGGATATGATACAAACAACAGAGATTACTTTCTTAATAAAATGATGATCAGGTGAATACAAATGTTTAAAAAGATAATTTATTATTTAGCATATTTAATGAAAATTTATATCAGACTTTCTCCACTAAAACTTGGAAAGGGGCTTCTAAAACAAATTATTGCTTTCATCTTGTCTAAATTCTATCATGAATTGACTGTAGTTTCTGAAGATCAAAGAAAATTTTCTTTAAAACTTCCTGAAGATAAATCTAGACTTACGATTTTTTCAACAGGATATTGTGAAAAGAATTTAACAATATTATTTCAAAAAATAATTCGGAGTGATGATATCATATTTGATGTTGGAGCAAATATAGGTTGGTATACAACTCTGTTTGCAGGAAAGGGCAAGGAATGTCATGCATTCGAACCAAATCCAAAAATTTTCGACAGATTGATAAATAACTGTAAGCTGAATAATGTAGATGAAAAATGTAGATTCAATAATGTTGCTGTTGGAAACAAAGATGGGATTGTGAGTTTCTACAGTTTTAAAGAACTGGATCATGGTCTTTCTTCACTTTCCGATTTTAATAGAAATGATAAAGAAGAAATTAAAGTTCCCATTACAACACTTAGCACGTACATAAAAAAGAATTGTATTAAGAAAGTAGATTTGATAAAAATCGATGTAGAAGGCTCGGAATATGATATATTAACAGGGATAGAAGATCTACTAAAAAAAGGATTTTCTCCTATTTTTATATTTGAATTGAATAATGAAACGAGTAAAGCATTTAATTATTCTCCAAGTGACATTTTGGTAAGGTTAAAACAATACAACTATGCTTTTTATCTTGTCAGGAATAAATTGATCAAGTTAAACAACTTGCATGCTTATAAAAATGGAGATGAAGTTCTATGCTTAAAACCTGAAGTCCATAAAGACAGATTCAAATTGATATTACCTGAATGGACTAACCTATAGAATGAAATAAAGTAAATGCTTAATAAAATAAAACATATCTTCAAACATTCAACAGTTTACAGCATAGGGAACGTAGCTCAAAAATTCAGTGGTATTTTCCTTCTTCCATTATATTCAAAATATATTACGATTTCTGAATATGGGATTTTAGGAATTTTGGAGATTACAATAATTCTACTTTCTCAAATTCTAATTTTTGGACAAGCACAAGCTTTTTTGCGATTTTATGTTTTAAAAGAATTTTATGAAAGAAGAAAATCAACTCTTTTTACTGTATATATATTCATGTTGTTTGTTGGAATCATACTTAATCTTATTGGACAATATCTCGCACCTAAAGTTTCAAATGTATTATTTGAATCTCCTGATTTCCTAATTTATATTAGATTTTGTATTATAATAATATCACTTCAACTAATTAATAGCCTTCTCTTAAGTGTGTTAAGAGCCAAAGAGAAATCCTCATTTTATACAATAGCTAATATAGTAAAAGTTTTAATTTTTTTGTTTTCCAATATATATCTTGTTGCTTATTTACGAATTGGAATAAAAGGAATTCTTATCTCATATTTGATTAGTGATGCAGTTTTATTCTTAATAATTTTTCCATATATGATTTCAGAGATGGAATTGAAGTTCGATTTAAAAATTCTTAAGCAATTATTAGCTTTTGGTTTTCCTTTAATTTTTATAAATTTAGCAGGAATGTTATTAAATGTGGGAGATAGATACATTCTAAAATTATTAGTCGATTATCGGGAGGTCGGATTATATAATCTTGGTTATAAAATAGCTGGTTTATTAAATGTGTTTTTTATTCAATCATTTTCACTTGCTTTGTTTCCATTAGCCTTTAAAATGTATAATCAGAAAGGAGATAAGCGCTATTACAGTAAGATATTAACGTATTTCTGCTATATCCTTTTTTGGGCTGGTCTGGGTTTAGCATTTTTTGGAAAAGAATTTATTAAGGTATTAACACTTAATCCTGATTATTGGGCATCTTATCAAGTCGTACCATACATCATTTTTGCTTATATTATTAGTGGTGCCAAATATGTTGTATCTCTTGGATTGTTTTTAACAAAGAAAACGCAATATATTGCTTATAATGCTATAATTGCAGTTATGATAAATATAGGTTTAAATTTTATTTTAATTCCAAAATATAAAATGATTGGAGCAGCAATAGCAACTGTAATATCGTTTATAATTTTATATATGTTAACCTACCTAATAGCGAATCGATATTATAAAATTCCTTATGAAAATACTAAATTGATTAAAATGATGATTTTATCAATCTTCTTGTATATGATTTCATCATTATTTGCAAACATGAATTTAGAGATAAGAGTGTTGGGAAAATTAATACTTTTTATTTCATTCCCAATTTTCTTATACTTTTTGAATTTCTATGAGAAAATCGAAATATTAAGAATTAAGCAGGTTTGGAATAAATGGAAAAATCCTCTGAAATGGAGAGGGAATCTCTCAAAAAAATAAAACATAAACATAGATATATCGGTAAATATTATGAACGAATTTAAAGATAAAATATTAAATAGCATATTTAAGCTTGATAGCTGGATTGAATGTAACGGATGGTCTGGTTATGATCCTTATGATATAAAATCATTGAAATGGATAAGAAAAATTATAGAATTAAGTAATAATAATTATGCATTAGTTGTAATCCGAGAAATTATTTTTGAAATATTCTACTCATTTCCAATGATTTCCCGAAAACTTACCAAAATTAAACCTCAAATTAATAATAAGGGAATGGCTCTTCTTGCTAGAGGTTATTTAGATTTATATAGAGTTACTCAAAAAAATGATTTCCTTGAGAAATCTAAATTCTGTATAGATTTTCTAATTAAAAATGCAAATAAAAAATATTCAGGATTTGGATGGGGATATCCTTTTGACTGGCAATCAACATCTTTAATTCCTAAAAACACACCTAATGGAATTGTGTCAACTGCAGTCGGAGATGCATTCTGGAGTTTGTATGAATTTACAAATGAACAAAAATATTTATCTCTTTGTAAAGAAATATGCACATTCCTGATTAATCTTCCTATTGACTATATTAAGAAAGATCAAATTTGTTTCTCTTATGCACCTTCTGCGATTAACCATATACACAATTTAAATCTTTTTATTGCTGAATTTTTAATCAAGGTTGGACAGGAAGTTAATAATGGAGAATGGGTAGATTTAGGACTAAAAGCTGTTAATTATACAGTGAATAATCAGCTCAGCAATGGATCCTTTGATTATAATGGACCACCTGAAAAACCATATAATTTTATTGATAATTATCATACTGGATTCATTCTAAGGATGCTGCATAACATTTGGAAACTAACTGAGAATCAGGAAATTTATATGTGTTTAGAAAAATGTTATAAACATTATATCGATAATTTTTTTGAGGATGGGAAGATTCCTAAATTGCATCCGAATAGAAAATATCCTGTCGATATTCATTCCTGTGCCGAGAGTATAAATTGTCTAACTCAGTTAAAACAAACATTCCCTGAAGGATATAAAATCGCTCAAAATATATCAATTTGGACAATAGAGAATTTACAAGATGAAACTGGTTATTTCTATTATGGAATCAGGAAAAGTAGATTTATCAGAAAATCTTATGTATCAAAAGTTGCTTATTTGAGATGGGGTCAATCCTGGATGTTGAAAGCATTATCAAATCTTTTAGTGGAGGAACATGAAAGTAATGATTTAGAATAAATCTCTCTCTCCCCAGATTCTGCTTATTTAAGTAGCAAACATTTTTTATTACTAATTACTTTATTTCCAACTTCAAATCTTAAAACATATATCCCGGTACTCACTTTTTTATCGTTATTGTCTGTTCCATTCCATATTATACGATATTTTCCTGCATCATGCTTTTTGTTAATTAATGTTTTTACTAATTGTCCTTTAATGTTATATATCTGTAAATTTGCTATATTAGCATCAGAAATCTGATATTCTATTATTGTTTCTATATTAAAAGGGTTTGGGTAATTGTTCTCAAGCTTCGTAATAAAAGGAGAAAGAAGTTCATTGGTACTAACCTCAACAATATTGAGCATAACAGGAATAATAATTTCAGGATTGGCTGGATCATTACTATGGATGATGATATCGGCATAATAAATTCCAATATCTAGCAAAGTGGCGTCAATAAAGATTTCAATATCCAATGATGAATCATCAGAAATAAATCCTGATTTCGGATTCACAGTGATCCAACTATTTATTGGAGCAGAAGAATCTGCAATATTAAGGTCCCCGTATGGAATACCATCATAGCCGTTACCCGTCAGGTCAAGCCAGGGATTTACCTCATCAAAATTCCAATATGCTTGTAATCCAGCTTCGGAGCCAAGCAAAGAATTATTCATATTTGTTAGAATATCATCATTTGTGAGTGGATGATCCCAGATTCTAACTTCGTCTAATAATCCATTAAAATAGGCGTGAGTATACCCACTATATGTATGTTTTCCTAAATCAACATAATCAATTGAAGTTGTATAATTTCCTTGCTGTACATTGGTCGTTGAATCTACTATTACACCGTTTATATAATAATATATCATCGTCGGAGTAACAACTCCAGCATAATGCTTCCACACACCATAAGGCTGGCAATCGGTTTCGGTAATACAAGCAGATCCTGAGCTGCTTCTGATAAACAAGTAGGTTCTGTAGGTATTAACCTGGGCGAAAAATACGATAGCAGAATGACTATCGACAGCAACATCGTCTCTTTGTTCAAATATCGGATTATTTTCACGAGGACCACCACCCTGTCCCATCATTAAAGCCCACATTTCTATGGTAAAATAGTTTGTATTAATGACATTGTCGACAATATCCATATAGTCGTCTATTCCATCAAAGTTAGCTGCCATTCCCGAATTTTGTGCACCCATGATCTCAATATCAAATTCCAAATCACTTCCACCAATGTTCTCTAAAGTAAGATACTGGGTTAATGTGTCACCTGGTTCCAACTGGATATTCAAAGAATTAACTGAAGTCAAAATAACAGGTGGCAGTGATGTTTCACCTAATATGGCGATATCGATTTGCGGCTCATCAGGATCATTGCTCAATATGAAAAGAGTATCGTTAATTGTTCCCTGAATATTTGTATTTACGGAAATTATTAGTTCCAGGCTTGCGTTTCCGTTTAAACTAAATGAACTGAGATCGGGAAGTATGTTTGGATTGTTGGAAAATATATCGGATACATATAAAATTTCTGAACCATTATTATAAACTATTAAATTTAGGGAATCAGGATAACCGACATATATTTCTTCAAAATCCAGGATAGCGGTCGAAGTAGCAATTTCCGGGCTCAACACCTCGATAACCAAAGAATTGTTCCACTCATAATCGCCATCGGCTGTAATATTCAAAACGAATACAATATCATGCTGATCGGGACAAATCGTTTCTACAGTAAAAGTATAGTTGTCTAAACTAGTGGAAACAGTATTGGGGAGAAGATCTTCAAAAAATTGGCTATCTTCAATAATAGTAGTAAATAAATCCTCTGAAGAAATAAGCGCAGAAACATTAGCAGCAGTCTCGTTTCCAATATTTTTCAAAGTTATAGATAGTGCTATGGTTTCACCGGGGTTCACAATTCCATTATTATTCCCCAAGTCATCATTGATTTCAAAGGAATCTATCATGATAAATGGTCCCTGGTCTGGAATCGGTGGAGTTGTGAATAAAATTGTCATTTCATCCTCCAGAACTTTTGCCGAAACCGGATATTGATTGCTATAAGTATATTCCAGGCCGATCGTTCCTGTATGATCTTCCAAGCCTACAGTTGCGTATTCACCGTGATTGGAATTCGGCCCGTAACTTCCCTGATCTATATTGTTTATTGTTTCATACTGAAATAGAATTTTATTGTCTCCGGTTGAAGTAGGATAGAAATTTGTATCATACAAAATTGTTTGAAAAGTCTCTTCAGCGTTGTTGTAATCGTTTTGGAGATGAGACCATTCGACAATGAAGCGATTTTCTGTTTGATCGTAAAAATAACAAACATGTCCGTTGGCAGTTTTCAGATCATCCCAGAAAGGAGCAATAATGGGAGAAGGACCGTTTGGTCCTGGAATGCTCCAGTTCATAAAAGACAGCGATTCCGATCCACCGGGAGCGATCCAACCATTTGAACAAACCGTTATTGTTGTATAATTATTTCCGTAGAATTTAAGAATGAAAGGCAAATCGATATTTTCCGAATCGCCCATATCTCCATTATCATTTAAAGTTATAACCGTTCCCTGTCCGCCATACGCCGGATCGATCTCTACCCAGGAATATTCCGGGTGAAGACTATAGTTCACGTCTCCGTCATCATAGCAGTAATAGCCGTAGCTATCCGGTCCCAGGGGATCTGTAATGGAAACGTCTCCAACGTCAATTATTGGACTGACAACATTATCATAGCCTGAGGAATTAAAAAGTTGCAGATCAAGTGTGAATCGAGTACCGGGAATGATTTGAGAATCAGTTGAAAGGATGAAACTATTATTACTATTCATTGTCTGCCCACCGGACGGAATGTCTCCAAAATAGCCATCAGGATCTTCAATTGTGATTTGTTCGTCGGGACAAGTTAAAAATCCAAATACCTCCTCAGCATCTACAATACCGGAATTTTCGATTGTGAAGAGGATCTCCGCAATTTCTCCTGGTTCTAAGATTCCATTATTGCCATCTAAAATCGTGTATCCAATAGGTTGAAGATTTGCGCCTTCAATATTTAAGTAGATTTGATCATTCCAGGCATTATTTTCATTATCCTGGATTAGTAGATCGAAGATCAATTCCGAACCACCTAAAACATTTGCATCGATCGAGAAATCAAAATCATCAGAAGAAAATGCAGCAACTCCAGCCGGGATGGTTCCATAAGATTCGATGTTGTCTGTAATTGTGATGAAATTACTATCAGAAGTGATCGTCGCAGAAACAGAATTGGCAGGAAGTGTACCAAAGTTTTTCAGGCTCACTCTCAGTTCAATCTGCTCACCGGGATTTATAATATTGTCTCCATTACCGCTCGAACTTCCGACATTATCATCATCGATCTGTATTTCAAAGACATTGATAAAAACATCATTTTGGATAATATTAAAGGTTCCGATAAAAGGTATAAAATCGTGCTTCGTAACGGTTAGATTAACTTCACCCGGATTATCAGCTTCGATCGGCAGGAATATCCAGCCGTTATCATCTGTGTAACCGGTAGAAAAAATTTCGTCATCTCTCAGAATTGTAACCCAGGCATTTTTGATCGGTAGTCCGGTATCTTCTGTCACGCGAACATTAAAAAAATTGCTGCCTATGGGAAGTTGTGATTCATAAGTTACCATCATTTGTTGGGGAATGCCAGTCCAAATTTCCATCCCGGGATCGCCCATCAGGTTATTCCAATAGGAAAATTTATAAATAGCGTTGTAGGGATTATTGGGATATGAGGTTGTTAAATTCAATTTGCCGCGATTTAGAGCTCCTCCCAAATGGAAGATTTCATCCGTGAAAATTCCATAATAAATCCCGGCATCGACACAATTATTGAAGCAGGTATTTGTATCACTGGTGGCTGTTCCGATAGCTGCAACGGCTCCTCTGGGATTTCCCGGAGATCCGGCTTTTAAAAAGCGTTCTGTCCGGGAATCAAAAGTGCCTTCAAAGTCACCAACGCTGCAGGTTAACAATACAGCAACAGGAAGCATGAAACCATTATTAAGGGCATCGATATTTGAATTTGTCCAACCACTCATTCCATAATAACCACGATAATTAAAATAACTTACACCTTCATTGAAAGCGGTTGTCATCTGCGAAACCCAGGGTGAAGAATAAACTTCGGTGAAGGTGAAATTATTGGAATATTGACTCATCATGTCTTTCACATTTATTTTTGTGTCGATGCAAGATTGTCCCGAAGATGTCGGATCACCCACCAAAAGTGCTTGATTGTACCAATTGATATTATTCAGGTATGGTTCTTTCTCATATTTTAAGATTTTATAGATTATCGTTTGGAGTTCAGAAATCGAATTAAAAGATAAGCGTCCGATAAAGGCATCCGCCAGAATGTCGTTTCCTTCCAAAAGAACATAAACCTGGTCACCTTCTCCGCCATCCATATGACCTGTAGGAATGGAAAAATTACCACCGGCATCACCAACCAGACAAATGAACTCGGGAGGATTTTCCCAAGTATCATAAGCATTTTGAATGTAATTTTTGATTGAATTTTGAGTTGAACCGGTTTGGGAAGTGTTAGAGGCAACGACTTGAAAGCCTTTTTGTCGTTTCCACTCGATCAGGTTCTGCAAAGTCGATTCTACCTGCGGATCGTCGGGATATATGAAGAGATAGTTGGGTTGATGGAATTCATCATCTCGCATCGATTCAGAATTATAATTTATTACTGATGATTTGTAAGTTGATTCAAAAGATCTTGAAGGTGATTTATCTTCTGATTTTTGATTAATTCCACTGGAACCATGACAAGATACAACAATTTCAAACTCGGTGAAAATAGCTAATTCCCTGGTTCCTGGATTGTACTGAAAAGGATTTACGGTCACACTAACCACTCTCAAATCCCGCATAATCGCGGGTTCACCAATTTCCACCATATTTTTTGGGAAAATCTCAGTGCTGGAATAAAACAAATCATCGATGGTGAATTCCTTTCGATTAGGTTGGCTTTCAGATAACAATTCCTGTTGAGGATAAACCAGGATATCTGAAAGAACTTCCTTTTGGAAACTAATGATATCGACAGAAACAGTTCCCTCATTCGGAATTGCAATCAACCTTGTGAAGCGGGGTAGATCCGGTTTGCCGATTTCCAGAAATTGTCCTTCGTTCCAATAAGATATTCTCTGATAAGATTGTCCATTTGCATTAATACTGGTTTTTTCAAAACCATTTAAAGAGAATTCTAAATCTGTAGCCAACTCATCAGAATAAATGGTTTCAAATAATTGTTTGTGGGAATTTTCTGCTAGATCAACCCATTCGGAGCTAAGAGATAGACAGATTGCGACAAATGACAAAAGCATCAGTCTTTTCATATTTCCTCAAATTCAGATTTATCTAATTCAACGAATTAGCAAAACGGTACTAAATCTCAGGTTGCGATCTACATTAACAACATTCTTGAGAAATTAACAGACAGATGAACTAATAAAATTCCTTTATTTCAAAAGCAGCATTTTCCTGGTTTCAGAATATTTTCCACAATTCATTTTGTAGAAATATAATCCGGAAGCCGTTGATTTGCCGCTTTCATCTTTGCCATCCCAGACGACATGCTGTTCACTCGTTCCTAAACTCCCGTTTGGGAACGTGAACATTTTCACTTTCTGGCCTTTAAGATTGTAAATCATCAACTCGGTGTTTTCGGTTGTTTCGGTGTTTACTTGAAATGAGATTGTAGTAGTTGGATTGAAAGGATTGGGATAATTACCGATCAATTCAGTTTGAGCATTGACCAGGTTATTTTCAGCTTCGACGTTCAAGGATGTGTCAAAATTGAGAGTGATCTCAGCTAAACCTGCTTCGGAATCGATCTGAATAACGTCAGAAACAATTTCTCTGGCTGCTTCGCCTACCGGCAATCCCACGATCACATTGAATGTAAGTTCGGCACCTGCTGTCAGTTCATAGGGAAGAAGTAGACTGAAATCTTCGATTTCCCAGGGATTTTGGCTGGAGAATGTTCCTGAATCGGTGATATCATTGATCGTTACGTCTTCGCTGGATAAGTTGGAAATGGTGAATTCAAGGCCATTGATGCAATCACCTTCTGTGAAGAAATTTAATGTCAATGGATCGATGATCAAACCGATCAGGTTAATATCGTCATCATCACGCGGTTCCAATTTGTATTCACCGTAAGTGTAATCAACCACACCTTTGATGCTGAAAATGTAATCATCCAGAACAGGAACGTAGGTATAAGCTCCTAAACCGCCGATCACACAAGAACCGCTGCCATCGTCAACTTGCCATTCTCCGTAGGCATTAGGTTCTGCCACCACAGTAGCATATTCCACTTTCACCAGCACGCTTTCATATTCTTCCGTGGTTGCCAGGGTTCCTGTCGGGATCGTCACAGCTTCCGGCAAGCTTGCAGTGCCGTTGATCGTCAAATTGATAATATTGGTGATCTCTGTTTTATCCATATATTCTGCTACTTCACCGGAAATGGTGATATCATCACCTCTGGAAACAGCTTGCAGAGGATAAACAGCAATTCCATTCCATTCACCGGGTCCATCCTGGATAAAGAAATAATTCGTAAAAATTGCTGTTACTACGCCATTGGTTTCCACCAGATCTCCCACATAATTTGATGGTCCGACCTGAGATTCCTGAATTTCGTAAATTGTTAATTGTAAAATCGGAATTGCTTCAATGATGGAAAAAGTATTATCGCTTTCGTCGCTGGGATCTCCGTCCACCGCATCCGAAACTCTGATGATATAGAAATCGTCTATGGTCTGATTAACAGGAATAGTCCATTCCCATTCACCGTCGTTTTCAGTGGTAGCGACCAAAACTTCCCGGCTTCGATCCCAAACCTGTTCCAATTCTATCTTTACATCGTCGGTGAAATTCAGTGATGTCCATTCAATGGTATGAGTCGAACCCTGTTCCCATTGTTCTCCGCCATTAGGAACGTTCACAATGATGAGCGGTTCTTCATTCTGAAAAACATGATAACCAAGATATGTGAAAGTGTTCATGGGATAATCAAGCCATTCGGATTCATTCCAGGTTGTAACTGGTGAGCTAACATCATCAGAGCGAACAAGTGTTACATCTTTAGCAAAATCAGCTCCACCAGGATAGCCGATCAGATCCAAAACAGCTCCATTCTTGCTTAAGCGAACCGGATCGTTTCCATTGAAATTGATCACCACTCCGTCAGTATCATCTGCCACGGCAAGAATGAGCGGATCAGCATCAGGATGAGCTAAAACAAATACATCACCGTCTTCTAATATTCCGGAATAAGAATATGATTGAGCCCACGCACCGCCACCATTCGTATCTTTCTCCAATGTGTATTCCGAAAGATTAACAGCTGCTCCTGTGCCATTGAAAATCTCGATCGCTTTGTTGTAGCTGCTGCCTTCTATATATTCGGAAATGAATAGCTCGGTAGCCTGAGAAAACAGGAATGAAATCATTCCCAGCAAGCTGATTATTAAAACTAATTTTTTCATTTAAAACTCCTTTCATGTTTTATTTTTAACGGTTTTTAAATCAGGAAATTAACCTGACTATTTAATTATTCAAAATTAATTTTTGTCAAACATTTTAGTCTATCCTGTCGTTTTTAGAATAGCTACTAATGTTTGTCGCTGACACGTTTCTCCTTGCTTTACGCTGACACGATGTTACAAGCATCATTTCTCAAAAACAAGACCAGCCCGAGATTACTCTCGAACTGGTCAGATGAAACTATTTTAGAAGCAAACACTTCCTGATAGCTACAGATTTATTATTTACCTGCAATTTATAGAGGTAAATACCTGAACAAACATTATTGCCATTATCATCTTTGCCATTCCAGATCACGGAATGATCTCCGGCATTTTGTTGTCCATTGATCAGCGATTTTACCAGCTGACCTTTTACATTGAAAATTTCAAGTTCAATTTTGCTGTTTTGCTGAATGGAAAAAGAAATTGTAGTTTCGGGATTAAACGGATTGGGGTAATTTGAAAGCTCCATTTTTGTTGGAATAAATTCGTTTTCAACTGAAGTCTCATTTCCCAGCTTGGCTACAAAAATATCTCCCTCACCACTGCCGGTAAGAGAATAGGAACCAAAGGTTGCTGTTCCGTAAAACCTTCCTGTTACATAGCTGTTCCCATTATTATCTATTGTGATTGCCTCTCCTACATCAATAGTACTTCCACCAGCTCTGGTTGCCCATTGCCAGTTTCCATCTGCATCCATCTTTGCTACAAAAATATTTACCTCACCACTACTGGTAAGAGAATAGGAACCAAAAGTTGCTGTTCCTTCAAAACATCCTGTTACATAACTGTTCCCAGTATTATCTATTGTGATTGCCTCTCCTACAGCATAATCACTTCCACCAGCTCTGGTTGCCCATAACCAGTTGCCGGTTGCATCCATCTTTGCTACAAAAATATCAAGATCTCCACTGCTTGTAAGAGAATAGGAACCAAAGGTTGCTGTATCTTCAAAATTTCCTGTCACATAACTGTTCCCGGTATCATCTGCTGTGATTGCATATCCTCTATCTTCACCAGTTCCACAAGCTCTGGTTGCCCATTGCCAGTTGCCATTTGCATCCATCTTTGCTACAAAAATATCCTCATTACCACTACTGGTAAGAGTATAAAATCCAAAGGTTGCTGTACCTGCAAAATATCCAGTTACATAGCTGTTACCATTATCATCTATTGCGATTCCCCAGCTATAATCATAACTACTTCCACCAGCTTTAGTTGCCCATAACCAGTTTCCGGTTGCATCCATCTTTGCTACAAAAACATCCTCCTCTCCACCGCTCGTTAGAGAATAGGAATCAAAGGTTGCTGTTTCCCCAAAAGTTCCTGTCACATAGCTGTTCCCATTATCATCTATTGTGATTCCATATCCTTCATCCCAACCAGTTCCACCAGCTTGGGCTGCCCATAACCAGTTGCCGGTTGCATCCATCTTTGCTGCAAAAATATCACACTCTCCACTGCTGGTAAGAGAATATGAACCAAATGTTGCTGTTTCTTCAAACCATCCAGTTACATAACTGTTACCATTATCATCTATTGTGATTCCAAATCCACAATCACTACCAATACTACCAGCTTTAATTGCCCATTGCCATTCAGGCGCTTGAGCAAAAGCACATACTGCAATAAGCATTAATACTAAATTCATAATTGTTTTTTTCATCTTTTTTCCTCCCATTTTTTTTAAAGATTCTGCAGAAAAGGTATTGGATGTCTTTCTGATCCCGAAAGCTTTCGGGATTTCAGCTTCACTCACGAAGAATCTATTGGGTCTCTTACCGCTTCACGTCTATTCATAAATCGAGATTCTTCCTTAGAACGTCGTGCAAGATGCGTCAGAAAGACAATTATCTTTCCGAGGATGAATTTACTTAGGGATTCGACGAAGAATCTCATTATTAACAGAGATCCTTCCGGAAACAACTTGCATGATTCCTCAGGATGACAAAAACGTTCAATTTTGCAGAACTCATCTTTTTTTTTACCATTCTTTGATCTCTAATTGTGTTAAAATTGGTTCCAACTTGAGAGAAGCAGTTCGCTGGTAATCTCTTACGGCCTGCTGGAAACGAAACCAATCTGAAAACTCATATTTCTCTTTGAATTTCATTTTGTCTTTGATCGGATCATATTTAAATTTTTCATCGTTGAACAATTTCACATCCACATCTACAGCCTGGTGAAACCAGCTGTGTGGATCGTATTCTTCATCGGCATCAAATTCTTTCAGGATTCCACGGATTTTCCCGATCCTGGCTTCTTTCTGATCTTTATATCTGGAAATATCCTTTTCTTCAAGCGGATCACCAATTATATCGATAACAGTTTCTTTAACAGCCGACCATTTATTGGGATTGGAAGTGATCATCACATAGTCGGAATAAAGTTTCTGGGCAGCCAGGATAACGCGTTCCCGGTTATCGATGTGGGCAAATTCCGAAATCAAACGCGGATCTTCCCAGAGCAGGTTCGGAATATCAGGTTTATAGCCGGCATCGGCATGACCGATATTTGGAGTTAGCTTTTGCCACAAGCCTTTTATAGCATTCACTTCATCGAATGTTCCCACAAAGTTTTGGTGAGAAACTGAATCGGATAGCATATGAGAGGCAATTCCGAGCAGATATAGGTTTTCAGATTTTGTCGCTTCAAAAAATATACCCTGCGCATGATGACTGGCAGGAGTAGTCATCAATACGTGCATCTTACCATCGCGGCGTCTTGCTTTATAGCTGGTCGGATCTCCCGGCAGGAAATGGAACAGCAGGTAGATGCGCATCAATTTTGCTACCGGCTTGGTTATGTCATAAGTCTGACTGATATAATTTTCGTAAATTGTACCGTCAGGTTTTTCTATGGAATATCTGGTTGAATTATCATCCACATATTGTGAAGCATAAGCTATTATATTCGCTTCATCACTTTCAAAACCAGACATCAATGCTAAATATTTGGTTATGTAATAGTGAAATTCAATGTTCATCACTCACTCCCTGTAATCACTAAATTAACAAGAACTCACATCTCACTCAAGAGATTTTTTCAAGTACTCATTTTAATCGAAATATCGTTTATCTCGATTTTTCCCCACATATTGAATATCTGTTTCATTCAGTATGTGTCAATTAAATTATACATTTAGACGGAATTTTATTTAAGAACTCATTCAAAATTCTTTTCTTCCAGCGCAAACCAGCGTTCGGAATATTGAGCATACTTCAAGTTAAGGTCTTCTAATTCCTTCGATATTCTCCGAAAATCTTCCTGCCCTAGAACCGCTGCTTTCTCTTCCAGTAATTGCTCAATTTCCTGCTGTCTTTTTTCCAGCTTTACGATATTCATTTCCAGTTCCTGCAATTCCCTTTTCTCATTATAGGATAGTCCCTTAGGCGCTTCCTTTGAACGGTTTTTCGTTGTGTTCGGCTTTTCTCTGGCGACCTCTTCCTGATACCGTTTCACCAGCAAATAATCAGAATAATTGCCGGGAAATTTGATGATTTTTTCACCCTCAAAAATAAACAGATAATCAACGACTCGATCCAGGAAATATCTGTCGTGAGAAACCAGCAGCACACAACCTTTGAAGGCATCGAGATAATCCTCCAAGATCTCCAGAGTTTTGATATCGAGATCGTTGGTAGGCTCATCCAGAATAATGAAATTACTGCCGAACATGAGGGATTTGAGCAGATAAAGTCTTTTCTTTTCACCGCCGGAAAGGCTGCGTATTCTATTCTGCTGCATTTTGCCATCGAACAGAAATCTATTCAACATTTCGGATGCAGAATGCAGCGTGCCGTCTGCAGTGCGGATATTGTCGGCATTTTCTCGAATATAATCCAGCACGGTTTGATCTTTGCCGAATTCATCGACGTTTTGTTTGAAATAACTGAAATGCGTATTCATTCCGACTTTGATCTTGCCGGAATCGATCTCTTCTTCACCCGTCAGCATCCGCAGCAAAGTTGTCTTCCCGCAGCCGTTTGCTCCAATTATCCCGATCCTGTCCATTTTCTGGAAATTATAGCTGAAGTTTTCGATCAATTTGTTCTCATCATAAGATTTTGAGATTGCTTTGATATCGAGAATGCTTTTTCCCAATCGCTTGGACTGAAAAGAAATATCGAGTTCATTATCATTAGTGAGATAAGATTTATCCAACAATTCTTTCACACGATCCAAATGATTTTTTGGTTTGGAAGTTCTGGCTCTGGCTCCGCGATGCAGCCATTTCAATTCTTTTTGAAGTTGCGCTAATCGACGAGTTTCTTTTCGTTGTTGATCAGTGATTTCCAGTTCCTTTTTGGAAATGTAAAATGAATAATTACCGGCATAAAAATTAATTTTACCATTATTCATTTCCAGAATACGGTTGGAAACGGCATCCAGAAAATACCTGTCGTGAGTTACGAACACCAAAGTTCCTTTGTATTCGGTCAGATAATTTTGAAACCACTCGATCGTATCGATATCAAGATGGTTGGTCGGTTCATCCAGGATGAGGATATCGGGCTGATCCATCAGCACACGAGCCAGATCGACCCGCCGCTTCTGACCGCCTGAAAGCAGCCTGACCTTTTTTGTCAGGTCGGTGAAACCAAGTTTTGTTAAATAGGATTTTGCCCGTAATTCGACTTCCCAGGCTTTTTTAGCATCCATTTCCTGAACTAATTCTTCGTGCATTTTTTGGTTTTCTGTGTTCGGATTATGTTCCAGTTTACGGAGACTGTTATAATATTTTCTAATCAAAACAAATTCGGGTATGTTGCTGAAATAAATATGTTCATAAACATTCATTTCGGGATTGATTTCCGGGATTTGCGGCAGGTAGCGCAGGGAAAGATTTTTGCGGAATGTGATTTTTCCCGCATCGATCGGTTCCAAACCGCAAAGCATTTTCAGCAGCGTCGTTTTACCGCAGCCGTTCACCCCGATCAAACCGATCTTTTCACCCTCGAATATACCGAAAGATTCCTGCCGGCAGATTATTTTGCCAGGGAATTCTTTACTTAGTTCATCTACGGAAATTAAATTCTTAGCCATAAAACCTCAAAGTTGAGATTCTTCAACTGCTGTTATTTGTCAAACGGGATTTTCATTTTCACACATACCCGGAATTTTTTTTACGGTTGCTGATAGAGAATTTTAATCAAAATGCTGCCATTGATCATGAGAGAAAAAAGGTGCGCATCTCTGCGCACCTTTAATGTATCTTATAATTAATTTTTACTTCAATACTCCAACCCGTTTACCGATCTTTTCAAATTTTTCCAGGGCTTCATCCAGTTGAGCTCGAGTGTGTGTGGCCATGAAACTGGTGCGGATGATAGTATCGTTGGGCGGAACGGCGGGTGGAACCACCGGATTGATGAAGACACCTTCGTCATCCAATTGTTTCCACATTTTGAAAGCATTCATCAAATGGCCGACATGCAGGGGAATTACAGGAGTGCAGGAACTGCCGGTATTAAATCCCATCGCTTTGAAATTTTTCATCATATAATGAGTGTTTTCCCAGAGTCTGTCGATGCGTTCGGGTTCTTCTTTAATAATTTTGAGAGCTTCCAATACAACAGCGGCAGAAGCAGGCGGTAATGAAGCGCTGAAGATAAGTGGTCGAGAATGATGTTTCATGTAGTGGATCACGTCGTTGCTGGCTGCGATGAAACCACCAACCGAAGCCAGGGATTTGCTGAATGTTCCCATGATAATGTCCACCTCGTCCGTGCAACCGGCTGCCATGGAAGCACCTGCACCGGTATGATGCAAAACACCGATAGAATGAGCTTCGTCAACCATCACTTTTGCGTCGTATTTTTTGGAAATTTTGCAAATGTTCGCCACGTCGGCAATATCGCCATCCATACTAAAAATTCCATCGACGACAACCAGAGCATTCCCGCCGGCTACCCGTTTTTGCAGCACAGTTTCCAAATGATTCATATTATTGTGATTAAAGCGCAGCATTTTTCCACCGGAAAGCGTGCAGCCATCGATGATGGAAGCGTGATCGAATTTGTCGGTAACGATAAACTCATCTTTATCCACCATGGCTTGGATGGCTCCCAGATTTGCCATATAACCGGCTGCAAAAGAAAGAGCAGCTTCTTTGCCGACAAATTCCGCCAGCCTGGCTTCCAGTTCGATGTGAATATCCAAAGTTCCATTTAAAAATCTGGAACCGGCACAACCTGAACCATATTTATCAATAGCTTTTTTGGCGGCTTCCAGGATACGCGGATGATTGGTGAGTCCCAGATAACTATTCGATCCCATCATCAACATACGTTTGCCGTCGCAAATCACTTCTGTGTCCTGTTCGGATTCAATCGTTCTGAAATAAGGGTAATGTCCCAAAGCCATTAATTCTCTGGCTTGTGTGAAACCGGCTAATTTATCGAAAATACTCATTCTTTCTCCCAAGCATTATTTATAATTATTCCAAAACCATTTTTTAATTTGCCCTGTCAATAAAATAAAAAAAATGAGCAAATATTTCATACTTGGCAGGTTTCATAAACCCGGCAAGATTAAGATCATTTTCATTTTGATCTTAAGACGATTCTGTTCAACTCATCCCAAGATTCCAACTGGAACTCAGGACAAGTTTCAATATGTCTTGGCACATGTCGGAGATCATGTGCTATGCCGTCATAAAAGCTTATTTACATTAGTGCCAAATGTCCCCTGAGACTGTTACAAATAAATTCGAAAGAAGAGAAAACAGAAAATGAGTTTTCCCTTCCTTCGATTTCTTCGTGCAATCCGTAGATTATTTTCACACTTATTCCTGTCAACTT
>JAUSOT010000237.1 GCA_030656075.1 Candidatus Cloacimonadales bacterium | reverse complement strand
CCAAGGCAGCTTTATAAATTTCCGGCAGCAAAGTCTTGAATTCTTCCAGAGTATCCCCTCCTCCGAATAATTTTTCTGCCGCTTTGTTTTCACTGATCAATGAATATAAAGCTTTTGAACCTGCTGCGAAATTGGGCGTTAAGCCCATTACGGCGTTAGTGAAAAAAGTCTTTGCTTTTTGGAAAATACTCTTCACTTTTTCATCTGCAAAAGATGCGGGATCGACATCTAAAACATAATTCAACTCAGTTCCTGACTTCAAATCATGAATATTGTGAGACCGGAATTTTCCCATAGTTTTTTCTTCCAGTAAATCAGATTCGACGATCAACGACAACTCGATCAGTTTTTCCGGATATTGTTTTGTTAATTCCACAAAACTCCGGGCAGCTTGAATATCTGCTTCCGAAATTCCGTTGATCCTGATCCCATATTTAGCGCAAAGATAAGCATTATAGATCACTCCGCCGATCACCAGGTAATCCGCTGCTTTCAGAAGTGCGGTGAGCGGCCCGATCTTTGTATCGAATTTTGAACCGGCAACAATAGCCACGAAAGGTCTTTGCGGAGACAGAACTTTTTGCAGGTTCTCGATTTCTCGGATCATCAGCAGTCCAGCATAGGAAGGCAGAAATTTGGTGATATGAAAAGTGGAAGCATGCGGCTGCCAGGAACCGAACGCCTCATTTACAAAAATATCTGCCATTCCAGCCAGTTCTTTGGCGAACTGAACAGCTTTTTCACCTTTATCTTCTTCTCCTGCAAACCAGCGGGTGTTGGGCAGATAAATTCCATCTATCTCACCACTTTCCAATTCTTTAAATGCAGTTTTATCTGTCAGGTCTGTTGTGTTGCCAAAAGCTATCTTGAAAGTTTTATGCAAATTATCGTTCAGGTATTTGACGATCGGTGCGACCGAAGTTTTAGCGGAAACATCGATCAAGCCGGTTTTTTTATCTTTCGGCCTGCCCACGTGGGTCATCAGGATCGGTTTACCGCCTTTTTCAAGGATAAGCTTGATCGTAGCCAGCGAAGCATCGATGCGATAGGGATTGATGATTTCACCTTTCTTTACGACGTTATGATCAACGCGGATCAGTACTTTTTTGCCTTTTAGATCCACGTTTTTTATGCTTGGAATATTTGGCATATTCTTACCTCCGGATTCTGAATAAATTTCTCCGTTTAGTTTTTGTTTGCTCGATATTTTAGGCAACAATTTTTTTGATTTATCTCTGAAATCCAGCAAACTGACCTGACCTGTTACTTTCCCATAAGTTCTTTCAACCCCCTCGATCCCCCTATTTAGGGGGAAGATACATCTTTCATATATTCTTACACTTTTTTACTTCCTCCTTGGAAATTCCGTGTTGGATATTGGATAGTAAAGGCTTGCCCCGGCAAGCCCTTACATTTCCCCCAAGAATATTTGAAAGAATCAGTCTTCGCACGAAACTACGACCAGACACGATGAAATAAAGTGATCCATATTGATGTGCAACTTCGGTGTAAAATATTTTTCAAAAATTTCTTATCTCCCTTCTCCATGAGTTCTGCATAATAGAGTGTTTTTCACTTCACCTCAATCCTCTCCTGAGAGGAGAGGAAGTCCGCTTTTCTCCTTCTCCTCGATAGGAGAAGGCTGGGATGAGGTCGAAAATCAATGTGCAACTTCGATGTACAAAAAGAAAACCTTCCAGGTTTTTAAAGACCTGGAAGGTTTGATATTAATCGCAAACAAGCTGTTTGCGGTACTATTTACATTAGTGCCAAATGTCCCCTGAGACTGTTACAAATAAATTCGAAAGAAGAGAAAACAGAAAATGAGTTTTCCCTTCCTTCGATTTCTTCGTGCAATCCGTAGATTATTTTCACACTTATTCCTGTCAACTT
>JAUSOT010000226.1 GCA_030656075.1 Candidatus Cloacimonadales bacterium | reverse complement strand
CGACCTACGGTCTCCTTCCAATTCCCCAAAATCGATGATTCGTTTCTTTTCCTGCATTTTCACCTTCCTTTTCTACACTATTTTAGTGTCGAAAAGTGTCCAGTGACATCTTGGCACAGAGGGAGTTCATTTTTGTTCCTTAAAATCCTCTTATTAATAAGTGTATATAAAAATCCATTTTTCTTCAGATCCTTAAATATCTTCGTGATTGAGCCTGTAGAAACTCCGGTGAGGTGAGCTAATTCCTGGTAGCTTTTATTTATGCTTTCAGGCTTATTTAACAAATGAAAGATAAATTTTACTCCCGTAGCTTCAAACGCTGCCCCAAAGACTATTGATTTCTTGGCTTGTTCAGGATAATCGATATAGAGTAAAAGCTGATTCTGGTGTAGAAATACTTTTCCAGACGCATTGATAAATGAAATTTTCTTAGCCAGCAGATATTTCTCTATTTGCGGGGAAATGTAATCTGACACTAATAATATATTGTCATTACTTTGAGAATAATTTCCTTTCTGTATCTGATTTATGGCCGTGTTTCCCGCCATTTGCTTTTTAACTTTCGCATTGTAACCTTGAGAGCGAAATCATTGGCAAAGGAACTGTGAGCATAATCCCGATCTTCAAGCAAGAATTGTACATCCAGTTTACCCAGATGAGAGTTTAGAACCAATAGCTACAAATTCTATAGAAAACTATAGAATCTGTTTAAAAGCTTGGGCGCCATATGTCCCCAAGTGCAGGATGTTACGAGCCGCATTATAATCGGCATCCATAACGTTCCCACAAAGTATCAATGTATAAGTTAACGACGCGTGCAGCTTCCGTAGCAAACGCTTCAAGATTGTTTAACTTCCCGGAGTTGGCCTAGCCTACGTTAAGTTGAACGCGCCTGATAACCTTTAATCTCCTTGATTATTCTTTCTGTTTTTCTTTTACTACGCCTAAGCCCATATAATTTAGCACCAAAAGAATAGATCACTGGCATTAAATCGTGAATTAGATCACTTTGTTCATCTTCGGCAAGATTTACCACCTCAATTTTTCTTCCAGTTTTAGAGATCATTATATTCAGATAATTAAACCCGAACCTCGTTAACCGATCTTTATATTCTACTAGCAACGTCCCCCATTTCTCAGACAAGAGAAGTTTTTTAACTTCTTCCGATTATCATTAACGCCGCTGCCAATTTCTTCTACTATCTCAACAATTTGATATCCACTACGGAGAGCATATTCTTTTAACCGAGAGGATTGTGATATTAAGTTATTTTTGTTTTGGCTACTTGACACTCTTGCATATATTATTGCTTTCTTTAAATCAACAGCACTGCTGTATGCAACTACGATATGCCCCGTGTCATCCAGATAAGCCCCTGGTATCTTGCCTTGGTTAAAGCGATTCCATGCAGTCCTATTAACAACCCCGTGCTCTTCAGCATATTGTTTTAATTTTTTATTCATAAGTCACCATTTATTATTATAGAAATTTTATCAAGACTTCTATATTATTCCATATTATGGGTTATCTGTAGCCATACTTTATCTTGAAGTGAACCATAATTACCTTTATTCATTATATGCCTCCGTTCATTATTTTTGAATCTAATCTTCTCCAAACATCTCTTCCTACTTCTCCAGCACTAAACGCTATGCATTTTGTTATAATCCCTGCGATTTTTCCCAAAATGTGTTATATATAAATGAGGGAAAGAACTATTTATATAAGGAGTTACACATGGCTACCGCGAACTTTCATAATATCAACGCCAGCTGCGTTTTTAGCTATGAGTTGGAAGACGAATTTGATTACGAAGGTCTGGTTGCGAACCTGGAGAGCGAATTGGCTGTAATTGCCTGCGATTACCGTTTCAACGGCTTTTTACCGAACTTTTCAAGGAAGCTGTCTGCTCGCCCCCAAGGGCAGCTTATCTGGCACGGCTGGCGGAAAAATGGGCAGCCAGAGCAGCAGCTAAGATGATCGCAGATATCGAAACCATGATCAGTAAATACAGCCTTCCACTTAACGTAATTGGAAGATTTTCCAACGGCGAGACTATCTACGAAAAAGCGGTATAGTAAGGAATTAACATGTACAAAAAACCAGTCCGCTCCTTTTCGGGGCGGTTTTTTATTTAAGGAGGAAAAATGACACAAATTCAAGAAATTGAAGTCAAGTTAAAGGCACCATTCCCACGGGCGGATATCGAATTCAGAATTGCCAAGGTAAACAAGCAGAACTGCAAGGCACAGGTTCTGGCTTATGTAACATCCCGAGCCGTGATGGATCGTCTGGATGCAGTTTTCGGTTGTGAAAAATGGTCGGACGAATACGAAGTTCTGGAAAATGGTGTAACCTGCAAACTTTCTGCCAAATTGAATGGAGATTTCATCACCAAACAGGATGCGGCGCCCTTCACTGAAATCGAAGCACTGAAGGGGGCTTTTTCGGATGCGCTAAAAAGAGCGGCAGTCAAGTTCGGTATAGGGCGTTATCTTTATAAACTGTCTAATCTGACGGCAGATATTTTACCGAACAAACCGGAAAATCCGCAGAAGACACTTCATTATTATCTTTCCAGTGAGATTTCCGGCTGGTGGGAAGAACCTGATCTGCCTGATCTGGTAGTGCAGGATGGAGGTGAGTCGGAGAACCAGGCGGCGGCTGTGGATTTTCAGGTACTTACACTATATCAGAAGCTCAGTCATCTGGTTGATCTGGAAGTAATAACAAGTGCAAAACATGCTGATTACATCAAGAAACTGGCTGATAAAACAACTGGCCCTGGTCTGCTGAAATATTTCAATAAGCAGTGTAACCTTTTGTATAATCTTCATGTCTTAGCACAGAAAAACAAAGTCTCAGCAGAGCAGCGAATTACCATCTATAACCGGGTTATGTCTGCCAGGATGAACGGTTTTCCGATTATAGAGAAAGAACTTCAAAAACTGGAGGCAGCATGAATATAACCAACGATAACCAAATACCAATTCCCATCTACCGGGCGATCTGCCAAAATTGGTATTCCGGTGCAGGAGTTGACCATTTCTGCTCGGTAACTGACCTCATCAAACCACCTAAACTCTTCGTGCTGGAAAAAAGGCATCAGGCAGAGCTCCAGCGGGAAGCATCCGATCTGATCTGGAGTTTGATGGGCAGTGCCATGCACAAGGTTTTGGAAAAAAGCGAAACAAATAATTCTTTAAATGAAGAAAGGTTGTTTTGTGAACTGAATGGCAAAATTATTTCAGGTGGAATTGACCTCTACGAGGACGGAGTGATTTCTGATTTCAAATTCACTTCTGTTTGGAGTTTCATCTATGCTTCAGGCAAGCGAGAATGGGAAGAACAGCTCAATTTGTACGCGTATCTTTACCAGACAGCCGGTTTTGAAGTGAAGAAGCTGCAGATCATTGCGATCTTTCGAGATTGGTCAGCCAGTAAATGCAAATTCGAGAAAAGCTACCCTGATCAAGTTGAGATCATACCCATTCGCAAATGGTCAACTGACCAATGCGAGCATTTTATCCGGCAAAAACTCTTCCAGCTGGAAATGGCACTCAGGGTTCCAGACGATGCTATTCAGGAATGTTCCCAGAAAGATCGCTGGCAGGATGACGACGTTTTTGCGGTCATGAAAAAGGGTAATAAAAGAGCTGTTAAACTCTGCCAATCTGAGAAGCAGGCTCTCATGTTTATCGATTCTAATAAGGATAAAGCAAAATTGTCGATCGAACTTCGCAAGAGCATTCCCCGACGTTGTGAAGATTATTGCCCAGTCAATCTCTACTGTCACTATTACCGTGAACTACACCCGGAAATGTTCCAGGAGGCAATTTAAAAAAAGGAGGTAAAATGATCTTAAGCAAACTAGTCGGAAAGTTGCTTTTGTCAGTGCTCGAGATCGTTGGCGAGTTTATTCGTCAGCATCTGAAAGATGTGGTATAGCAGCGAATATGAGTGATGAGATTAGGAGGAAAAATCGCATGAATGAACAAAAGAAAATGCCATTTCTCAGTGAAATATTGACCAAGATAGATCGCAACAATGACGTCGATAATCCCCGCAACACCCACCGCCACCAGGTTTCCTACTGCAACAGCCGGACAATTATTCGCTATATTGAAAGCGATGTGATCCTGACCGCCTATGGTTGCAATCCTGGCAATGCCGTTGTGATCTTTGAAAAGAAAAATGGGCTGATCGCTTACGGATGCTTTTTAGACAGCTTCCCGGCTGGAAACGGATACCCGTCTATCCATTGGACAAAGATGAAGGTAGATGAAGCCATTATTCTGATCAAGAAGAACATCTGGGAAACAGCGGATTTTGTGGAAGAAGTTGATTATAGAGAAACCGAAAACAGTAGCTGGGAGGAACTTGCTGCAGGTAGCATCGAGTATTCTTCATCCTATCGAAATTCGAATTTAACTATCGACTCTTTCAGAAAAGCTTATTGTCAATACATCTACACTGCAGATTTTTCGATTCTTCGTCTTACATCCGGCAAGCTGCGTGTGGAAGTTGAGGATAAATATTTCCCGTATGATGAATTCCTGGATATCCTGCTATTCTTTCAGGATGACAATGCCAGCAGCAAGACCACCGTCAACAATATACCTAATCTGGGTAAATGGCGCAAGGTTTTATCGATAGAAGAGATCGATGTGGAACTACTTTCTGAGTTGAAGGCTCAGGTGATTGGCTGTAAGATGAAAGAAGCAGCGTAGGAGGAGCAGTGGGATACTACAGCACACTCTATCTCGATTGCACCATCAAAGATGTCGAAAAACTCAAAGGCTTTCTGGCAGAAATAAAGCTGAAGATTGCTTCTGATATTGCAGAAGATTGGGAGCAGGAGTTGGATTTGCTCTACTTGGATGAAGATAATAACCTGGCTTGCGATGATTACTATGCCAAATGGTACTCAGATGAAAAATGGATAGCAAAGATAGCTCCCTTTATTTCCGAAGGTGAGATCGAATTTATCGGTGAAGATTCAGAACGCTGGGGATATTTGATAGAAAAAGGCAATGCCTATTTTGCGATCTATGAGAAGTCGAAAGGAGAGCAACTGACCGAATAATGGAATACGGGAGACCGGAAAAAAATGAAAACAGCAACAATAAATCATGCCCCCAAGCGGGGCTTTTTTTGTATCTAAAAAAATGAAGGAGAAACAAATAATGAGAGCTAAACAACTCAAAGATGCGGTTAAATTCGCAATAAAGAACAAATATCCGCTCCTGATCAAAGGAGCACCCGGGATCGGTAAAACCGATATCGTTACCCAGGCATGTCTGGAAACAAACACAGAACTTATTGTAAGCCATCCGGTAGTGAGTGATCCTACAGATTTCAAAGGACTTCCGTTTCCAGTAAAAGACGGAACAGCAGCCACATTCCTGCCTTTTGGTGACCTATTGCGATTGATCGATGCTGAAAAGCTTACTGTCTTCTTTTTAGATGATCTGGGACAAGCATCAGCATCAGTGCAAGCTGCAGCGATGCAGTTATTATTAGCCAGACGTATCAATGGTCATAAAGTCTCAGACCACGTGATCTTCCTGGCAGCCACTAACCGAAGGCAAGATAGAGCCGCAGTGCAGGGTATCCTGGAACCGGTGAAATCTCGTTTCGCTTCCATCCTGGAATTGGAAGTAAACGTCGATGATTGGGTGGATTGGGCTATTGAACATGACATGCCGGTGGAGCTTATTGCCTTTATCAGGTTTCGACCGAATCTGCTGCATGACTTCAAGCCAACGGGTGATATCATCAATACACCAAATCCCAGAACAATAGCCTATACTGGAAGGATGATGCAATCGGGTTTGCCTAAAGATACTGAGTATGAGATGATCGCCGGCGCAGCCGGGGAAGGTTTTGCCGCAGAGTTCCTGGGCTTCTTGAATATCTACCGTGATCTACCGGATATCGAGAAACTGATCGCAAATCCGGACGCGATAGAAGTCCCCAGAGAACCTTCGATGCTGTTCGCCATTTGCGGTGCTTTGAGCTTTAAAGCAAATAAGAAAAATTTCGCGAATATCATCAAATACACTGATCGCTTACCAGCAGAGTTCCAAGTACTGTTAGTAAAAGATGC
>JAUSOT010000225.1 GCA_030656075.1 Candidatus Cloacimonadales bacterium | reverse complement strand
GTAGATCGTTCCGAAATAAGTTTTCATGAGACCGATAGTAACTTTGGTGTCTTTAAGTGGAATAAGTTCGCTGAAATCAAGATAAGCATACTTCAGCTTCATGCCAACGCCATCTGCTGCTGCATCAGAACTGAAGAAATCCAGGTTGAAGCGCCCTTTGATCTTGCTGGAAAAAACTGGTTCCAAACGAAAGTAACCTCTTTCTAATGAGAGTGAGTTTTGCTGAACATCACCGTCGATGGTTTCATAACTCCAACGATTCCATAATTCCATACTGAGTTTGGTTTCTGCATTCAGAATACCAAAAGCAACCATTGCTAAAACGACAACTAAAAGTGTTTTTTTCACTTTTCCTCCTTTTTTTAAAGTGCTTTTGCACCATATATTTTTTTTCTTCACACCCCAATTGTACGGAAGGAAAGTTAAGGAATGATAAGTGAAATGTTAAGAATGTGTTAAGAATGCTGTGAACGTTGATTGGGAAGGGATTTGCGGATGATAAAAAATATTGAATTGTCCTGAGTTTTAAAACGGGGGAGCAGGATAAAAACATAAAAAGCTTATTTACACTTTAAAATTTTCGCTGCCTTTCCGAAGCTTCTTACGTTGGGATTCATTCAAACAAGATACGAACAGAAATTCCGAATCTTCTAATATAAGTTAAACTGAGAGATAAGCTTCGGAATTGTATTTATTGGTGGGTTAAAAACCCGAGAATTTTTATCTATCCTCGTGGCAATTCAAGTAGATATTATGATCGTTGATCGGCGAAATGCTGACAAGCTGAATCGCTACTTCTTCTCTGCCCTCATTCGTCTTAAGGCTTTTTCTTTCAACTGCCGCACCCGTTCACGAGAAATTCCCAACTGCTCAGAGATCTCTTTCAGCGTTAATTGTTTCTCATAAAGCAGCATTACCACCAACTTTTCCGCTTCCGGCATACCTTCCGGGAATTGCAGTTTTTCCAGTTTGGGAAGTGATGTATGTTTTTCTTTATTTTTAGTGATTTCCTCGTTCAGAGCAACGGTTTTAAAAGTTGATTTGTTTTCTTTTTCCACCGCTTCCAGGATGCGTTTTTTAATCCAGTAAGTAGCGTAAGTGCTGAATTTTGCACCTTTATCGTCTTCATATTTAGCGGCAGCTTCCAAAAGGCCGATCATGCCTTCCTGCTCCAGGTCTTCTTGTGGAAGTCCCAATTTGTTGTATTTGGCTGCAATGCTGCGTACTAAAGGCAAATATTCAACGACGATTTTTTCTTTGTTCATGATTATTTAATTTCTAAATTGCCAATTTTATAATCTAATCGATTATTTCTTGAATCAAAATAAACAAGAATGAAGATAGGTGTGTTATCATTTTTTTCAAAAACAAAAGTACTATGTGCCCATGATCT
>JAUSOT010000224.1 GCA_030656075.1 Candidatus Cloacimonadales bacterium | reverse complement strand
TGAAACCTGGGGGAACGGGTTTCTGGCCACCATGAATTATACCAGGCGCAACGCCAAGATGATTCTGCACATCTACCATTCGTCCTACTGGCCGGAAGCCCAGATCTACCTGACTCATCTTTCCAACCGCTTGCTGGATTATGTGGTTGATGAATGTGTAAAAAAACTGGACGTCTCTTTAAAGGATGCGGATCAGAAATTCATCGTCAATTTTTACCGCCACGTGTTTAATGGCTTACTGATCGACTGGGTCGCCGAAGGGATGGAAGAAGAACCGGAAATCATCCTGAGAAAGCTGTTAATCATGATCCAGGGCAGTATTCCTCGTTCCGTGGAAGCCTTTGTCAAAGCCGAAATCGAGTAGCTTTTCATCATAAACAATCTCCTGTGCTAGTTTTTATTGATGATCGATCATCAGAGCTTATATCCTTTATCCCTAAAAAGATTTAAACAAACCTGGGCGCAATCCCGATCGTATATAGTCCCTGCCCCGTGTTCGATCTCGGCCAGAGCCTCATCAAAGGTTTTAGCGGGGCGGTAGGGTCTGTGGCTCATCATCGCTTCAACCACATCAGCCACACTGATAATCCGTGCTTCCATTAATATTTCCCCGGCTTTAAGTTTTCGGGGATACCCGGAGCCGTCCATCCTTTCATGATGCTGGTATACTATTTCCGCAATTGGCCCGGTAAAATCAACCGATTTTAAGATATTGTATCCCGCCTCGGAATGAATTTTGATAATCTCATACTCCAGGGAAGACAATTTGGTCGGTTTAACGAGTAGTTCAGTCGGCACATACATCTTCCCGATATCGTGGAGCAAACCGGTTATACGTACGGTTTCCACGGCATCATCATCTAAATCAAGTAGGATCGCCATGGTTGTCGCCAGTTTACTTACACGGTTTTGATGTCCGCTGGTGTAAGGATCCCGAGCCTCCACGACGGCTGACAATGCGGTGACAATCCCATCCAGCAGTTTCCGGTATTTATCCAGTGAAGCAGCCATTGCTTTCTGTGCCAATACGGTTTCAGTGATTGAACGTGAAATACTTAAAACCGTTGAAACACTGCCATCTTTATTTAACTCCGGTACAATGATGGTGTTATAATACTGAATGCCTGTGGATGTGGTGAGTTCGAAATCAGTGCTTTTTTCATGTTTGTTTTCAAACACCCATTGAGCCACATGTTTAAGCTTTTTATAATCCGCATCGCAGATACCCAAGTCGATGAATGTTTTACCAATCATCGACTGTGTTGGCATATTTAAATCAATTTGGGAGCGGTTGTGAAAATATACAAATCGGTAAGATCGATCCAGTCTGGCAATGATGTCAGGGGCATTATCCACCAGCGTCCGGTAATCACTCTCGCTCTTAATCAATGCGTTTTCGGCAAATTTTCTGGCAGTGATATCCCTGACAATACTGAGCAGAATCTGCTTGCCCTCCAATAAAGAACCATGAGAATTCATTTCAACTTCCATAGCAGAACCATCTTTTCGAAAATGAATCGTTTCAAAAATGATTCCTTCCCGATTTCCTTTTTCCATTTCCTTAAAGATTATTTCCTCTTTGTTTGAACCACACAATTCGAAGATACGCTTTGTCAGAAATTCTTCCCGGCTGTACCCATAATTTTTGATGGCGGCATTGTTGGCTTCCAGAATGTTTCCTTTTACATCAATGAAAAATATGGCATCGCTTATTTCTTCGGCAAGCAACTGATATTTTTGGATTCTTTTCTGCAAGATCTTGTTTTCACGTCTGACCTTCGCCTCTCTGATTTCTCGGCTGACGACTTCGGGCAACTTCCCCAGGTTGTTTTTCATGACGCAGTCATGAAAACCTGATCGCATCAGTTCGACAGCATTTTCTTCACCGATCGACCCTGAGATTACGATTAAAGGAATATCGATATCAAATTTTCGGATAATTTCAAGTGCCTCATAGGGATTGAGATGCGGTAGGGAATAATCACAGAACAATATATCACAAGGCTTTTCTTCCAGCATTTGTTTCAAATCAGAAGCATTATCAACCAAAGTGTGCTCAACTGTGTAACCCGCTTCAAAAAGCTTAAACAGAATAAGCTCAGCATCCTCTGCGGAATCTTCAACAATCAGCGCTTTTAATTCTTCACTCACTTTTTTACTCCTCTTTTCGCAAAAACTTATTTCCATTTCTGTTTAATCCAAATCTAATGGTGAAATGGTACCTTATTCAGGATTGCCCAGAATGATCCTAATTCTCTTATGGCCTTGACAAAGAGTGGGAATTCAAGCGGTTTAACCACGTAGGAGTTCGCACCCAGTTTATAACCCCTCAAGATATCCGATTCCTCATTTGAAGAGGTTAATATCACAACCGGAATCAGATGGAGTTTCGGTTCTCCCTTGATTTGCTTCAATACTTCAAGGCCGTCCACTTTCGGAAGCTTGAGATCCAGGATTATTACTACGGGATTACCACTCTCCCGGTTGGCAAAATTTCCCTGATAGAAAAGATACTCAAGTGCTTCGGCACCATCGTTGACCACATCTACCTTATTTGCAAGATTGCTTTCTTCCAGTGCCACTAATGTTAATTCCACATCATTGAGGTTATCTTCAATCAATAAAATTCGGTCTAATTCCAACATCGTTAACCCTCCTTATATTTCGGCAATGTAAAATAAAATGTTGCACCTTTATCCAGTTCACTTTCCGCCCAAACCCGGCCGCCATGTCGTTGAATGATGTGTTTCACATTCGCCAGACCGATCCCCACACCCTCAAAATCTTTATGGGTGTGCAACCTCTGAAAAACGCCAAATAACTTTTCCTGATAACGCATATCAAAACCAACCCCATTATCTTTTATAGTAAAGATGATCTGATCGTCGTTTTCCGGATCCGGTGCCGAGGCGATGGTGATCGTTGCCGTTGCTTTAAAGCGTGTGAATTTTATGGCGTTGGAGATTAAATTGGTAAACACCATCTCAAGCATGACGCTGTCCCCTTCAATACAGGGTAGCTTTTTGATATCCCACTCAATGCTTCTCATCTCTGTTTCCGTTTTGAAGGTGTCAATTACTTTTTTAATTGTTTTTTCGAGATCAACCCTTCTTTTTACCAATTCCGTTCTTCCGATCCGTGAATAGGAAAGCAGGCCATCGATTAACTTACCCATATCTTCTGCCGCATCGTGTATCACTTCAAAATAGTGCTGGCTTTTTTCATCGATTGGTTTGGGCAGACTGGTGCTCAACATTTCAATGAACCCTAAAATATGCCGCAACGGTGCCCGGAGATCGTGAGAAACAGAATAAGCGAACCGCTCCAGTTCTTCATTGGAAGTTTCTAACTTTTCATTCAATAATAGCAGTTGATGATTAAGTTCTTTAATTTTTTCTTTCTCGACGTTCTGAATGTCAAGCTCTTTATCTGCCAGGACTAATTCCGCTGCCCGTTTTTCTTTTTCTACGTTCTGAAAGTCGAGCTCCTTATCTGCCAGGACTAATTCCGCTGCCCGTTTTTCTTTCTCTTCATTCTGAAATGCGAGCTCTTTATTAGCAACGATTAGCTCCGCCGCCCGTTTTTCTTTTTCTTCATTTTGAAAGGCCAGCTCTTTATTGGCAATGATTAGCTCCGCCGCACGTTTATCTTTTTCTTTGTTCTGAAAGGCCAGCTCTTTATTGGCAATGATTAACTCAGCAGTTAATTTTTCGTTCTCTTCATTTTCTTTAAGTATCATTTCCAGCTGTTTTATTGTTGGTTTTCCAATTTGATTTTTGTAAAAATTGTCACCCATAAACCGAACCTCTAATCGATTAATTTACTAGCCAGGCTTTATTAAAGCAGAAATTCAAACTTCTGAATCGTTAGCTATTATTTTTCTAATATACCCATTTAATCTTGAAAAATAGATTTTTCTTGAAAAGTGTTGTACATACGCTGGGGTACGTCAAGATACCCTATAAATCCCATTCGCAAATTTCTGGGGGCTGAGATTTTTATAAGTGCGCCCGGTATGGGCGCAATCTAACGGGTGCTGTTTCGGGGACGATAACCCTTGACAAACCTTTAAAAATATCATATTATCTTAAAAAGACTCTTTGCACTGCATATTTTTCGACAGTACAAACTGAGCAGGCGATGAATTTTGAAAGCGTGAGCTTTTAGAATTTGTGGAGCCGGGTCACAAGGTGACAGCAGATGAGCACATTTGACATCTGTGGGACAGTAGTTTACTTGCTATTGTTTCACAGGTGTTTTTTTTATGGCACAAAAGAGACCAGTAAATTGCAATTGCAGCTGCGACGGATCAATAAGAGTCCGTTGGCGGCGCACTGAAGAATCGCGAATAACTAAACTAAAATAGAAAAATGAAGGAGTAAGCCATGAAACATCATGCGAAAGAGGCAATCATTGCATCATTTAAAGAGTTGGTCAGCCGTAAATCCATCGACCGGGTGACGGTGAAGGAGATTTGTGACCATTGTGGCGTCAACCGGCAGACCTTTTATA
>JAUSOT010000221.1 GCA_030656075.1 Candidatus Cloacimonadales bacterium | reverse complement strand
ATCAAATTCCAATTCCGGATCTTTCCAGGCTTTGGAAAAAAGCATGAACAAGAAACCAGCCATGGGACCCATAACCAAAGCCAGCAAAATGCGGTAAAGAAAGAATTTCAAGCCAAAAAAACCGATCTCAAACGGAGCACGGGCCGGGCCAATGATCGTCTGTCCGGTTAGATACGCAACCAGGATTTCGTTGCGGATGCCTTTGGTGCGCAAAACCAGCACGATGGAATAAATGGCATAAACCGGTCCGGGAGTGAGCACTCCGAGAAGTGTGGCATAAAACATGTGGCTCAGTTTGCTTTCCTTCAGGTGTTTTTCAGCAAAATTCTTTGGGATCAAGAAATGGATGGCAGTGGAAATGGCGATAGTTACAACGGTAAGATAGAGAATTTTGATTATGATCGCTGCATTTGAAACGATGAGCTTTGAAAAATTAATATTGAAGAACAGCATCAAAACGATGGAAATGCCGATCAGCAGGCAAGCGATCTTGATGTCCGTTCCAAGTTGTTTGAACCATTTCATATATACCTTCCCAGAAAAACCGTAACCATGCCGGCCAGGAAGGTGACGATGAGCGAAACCACGAATCTTTTGATGGGAAAGCGCCAGCCGAAGAAACCTGCTTCCAAGAAAAAGGTCGAAGGTTCGATGAGTACATGCCCGGAAATGAGAGCGATGATCACTCCCAGATTCACACCGAAATCTTTCAGTTTGATCAGGATCGGATACAAAATATAACGCGGTCCGGGTGAAATAAATCCGATCAATTCCGCATAAAATATTTGCAGGGGAAGTGCGATTTTTCTCTGCAAAAGATTTATGGACTCGACATTAATAAGACTGCTGAGGGTGATGGCAAAAAGCACTCCCGCACAAACCAGGAAAAGCGTTCGCCACAATTTGGACATGAAATAACTGTAAAGTTTCTTCAGCACGAATTATTCCTTCAAATAAGAGAGATCGGGATAGGCTTGGGCGATCACAACCAGGGCATCTCCATTGCGGAAAACATCGAATTCGCCGTTGTGTGATTTGCCGTCCGGCAGCGGATTGAGGATAACGTGAGATTTCCCTTCTTTCGTAGTGCGTCTCACTCCGATCAGGATGACCGGATTTTTCTCGTCCCGATTGCTGTTGAATATCTCGGAAGCTTGCGGGAACGTCTTTCCCTGGATAGCTTTTGGAATTGTATCACTTTGCAGAATGAAAATGGAAGATGTGTTATCTTCGTAGATCAGCAGTTCGTGGAAAATATCGGAAAGATTATGATATCTGGCGCTTTGCAGCATGATGCCCGTCCGGTAAAATCCGGCGGAAACGATCTCGTCGGCTCCGGCATCCAGAGCGATCTGCCGGTTTGCCCTATCCATCAATTCTGCAATAATATGCGGTTTCTTTTCAACTTTCATGTCTTTGCAGAGCTGTTTGATCGCCAGGCAGGTCAAAATAGCTTTCGGATCTGGTTCGGAATCACCGGAATCGGAAAGAACGATTATACTTTTTGCAAAGTGAACCCGAGCTAATTTCAACCGTTCATAGGAAGTTGGTTTTCCTTTGATGAAATAAACGTTGGAATATCGCTTACTTTTGTCTCTCAATTCACCTTCATTAATTTCAATGTCGGCAAGAACATTGATTCCGGTATCCGGTTCTGCACTGGGATGATGCAACTCTTCAATGACCGTTTCTCCGCGTTTGTTCCAGTTGCAGATCACAATATGTTGTTTTAGGTTATTTGGCATTTTTTCCACTCCTTCTTTCATAAAAATTGATGCTATATTTCCTACCACCGTACCCAGGATGCCCATACCGCCGATCAGCAGCATCAGGGCAGAGATTTTTCCTCCGGTCGTGATAGGCGTGATATCAAATCCGCTGAGCAGGTAAACAATCGTTGCCCAGAATGCTTTGAAGATCGTGTCGAATTCTTCGTTCACCCGCCGTTCAAAATAATATGTTCCAATAGTTCCAACAATGAACATCAGGGCCACAACAAAGCCGATACGAAAATGAATATTCTGCCTGAGATGTTTTTGGAAAGTCTTGTTTAATTTTTTGAAATAAGTTTTAAATTTCAAGTAGATTGCAATTAGAAGCACTAAAATGATAAGTATAACGACAAAAAAAGCAATTGTTTTTCTTCTCAGGAATTTCTCGGCACCTTCATGCAGCGGCAGAGTCATTCCGTAGGTGGCACTTTGCAGATTTATTTTGCTGGCTATGGAATGAGCTTCTTTCAGAATATTCAGGTTTGAATACAGCGCCGAACAAAGCATTTCCACGATTTCAGGATTCAAATCCCGGCGGCAGGTCAGCAGCGCTCGCACACCCACTGTAGAAACCGGTTCATTTTGCCCGGAATAGGTTTTGGCAGGAATATTGGTGATGATGAAATAAGGATACTCATCGATCAGTTTGTTCAGTGTCTCTTTGGGAAGCGGGATGAAATAAACCTGGTCTGCCAGGTTTTCCAGCAGTTTCAATTTGAGTCCGGCAGTGATAAAAGCACCGCTGATCTCTCCTTTTTCGATAGCACCGGGAATTTGGGAAAAAGAAAGATTTTTCCTGATTATATCCCTGTCTTTAATGTTGGAAACCCGCAGAATATCAATTGCATTCTGTTCTGTCCTGCTGCCAGCTTCGCCCACAGAAATCGGTTCATTGATAAAATCGCTTAATTCTTCGATAAAGAGATCTTTTTTGCCAATGATCTGGATGACTTCCGTATAAAGAGAGGCTATTCCGCGCAGGCAAGCAGTGCTGTCGGAGAAGCCGCGTTTTTCCTGGTAGATATTGTAAACTATATCGTTTTGCATGAAGGCAATATCTGCTTTATTTTCTAATAGAAGTTCACCGTTTTCGCTGGATCCTGATGTTTCAAGGACAATCACATCATATTGGTCGAATTCTTTCTCGATGATCTTTTCCAGAGCCTTTCCCAGCTTAAAATAAATTCCCTCGGAATTACCGGAAGCAATTTTTATCGTTTCTGCCTGTAAATACGCGAAGAAGGTGAACAGCAAAAAACAAAAAAATATAAATCTCTTCATAATATTCCTTAAATCCTAAATTTTATTATTAATTTAGATTTTATCTGAAATTTATCGTAAGCAGTGAAGTCAAGCAAAAATATATTCCTTTCCAGAGGAAGGTTGGACTTCTCGTCCCGAAAGCCTATCATTGGTTTGAACGATCGAGGTGATTGTTTTACAATACGGATCGGGACGATCCGGCGAAATATCAGGTTCAATCGAGACGATTGAACCAGCGCAGCAGTTGGACTTCTCGTCCCGGGGAGTCCACGGTTTTTTGTGCTTTCGTCCCGAAAGCCTATCATTGGTTTGAACGATCGAGGTGATTGTTTTACAATACGGATCGGGACGATCCGGCGAAATATCAGGTTCAATCGAGACGATTGAACCAGCGCAGCAGTTG
>JAUSOT010000219.1 GCA_030656075.1 Candidatus Cloacimonadales bacterium | reverse complement strand
TATAAAGACCTTGATCCATTCATCACCAAATATGGTTTGAAATCTTACCTGGGGCATCCGGTAACTTTGAATGGACAAGTCATTGGCTCACTTTGTATCTTCGATGTGGAAAAACGTAATTTCAGTAAAAATGAGATCAATATCATTTCGACTTTAGCCAAAGCAGTCTCCATAGAAGAAGAACGGCTGCAGGTGGCAAATTCTTTAAAGAAAATTTCTAACCATCAGAAACTGCTTTTAAAAACCACAAAGTACATTAATTCGACTCTCGATTTCAGAGAGGTGGCTGAAAGAATTTCCGTTGAAGCTATGGAACTGCTGGATTCTTACGGCAGCGCCGTATATTTATTAAAAGATGATGGAAAAACTTTAGAACCGATCGTCGTTATCGATCCCGACTTCAAAGCTGAAATTCTGAATGCCGCTTTGGATATTGACAACAGTTTCACCGGAAAAGCGATTAAAAACAAGCGAACGATGATCTTTAATGATGCCGGACAAAGTCAAAACGGATACCAGATTCCCGGAACCACGCAACTTTCAAATGAACGTATCCTCGTTGCTCCGCTCATCAACGATAATGAAGTTCTGGGAGCGATCTGTTTAAATAAGATCGGGCCGTATTTCCTGCAGGCAGATGTGGAAGTGATGGAGATACTGGCGAATTATGCAACAACGGCTTTGGTGAACGCCCGAGCTTTCGAGCAAATGCAGCATGAAATGCACGAAAGGCTTTTGGCAGAGCAGAAGAGAGATGAAAGTGAAAAAAGATACACTTCTCTCGTTTCTAATGTTCCCGATGGTATTTTCCGTTCTACAGCGCAAGACAAGATCATTTCTGCCAATCCCGCCCTGGTTAAAATGTTTGGATTTAAAGATCTTAATGAAATATTAAACTTATTGATTCATGATTTATATGCAGGCTCGCAAAAAGCTCCGGAGCTACTGATACTGCTGCACGAGAATGATGAGATAGACGATTTTGAAATTGAAATGATCCGCAAGGACGGCAGCAAATTCTGGGGATTCCTCAGCACAAAATCTATATTTGACGAAAAAGGAAAACTTCTTTTCCGCGACGGCATTATCAATGATATCACCAAAAGAAAAAAAGCAGAGATCAACCTGAAAATGACTCAGTTCAGGTTGGCTACACTTTTCGATAATGTTCCCAATATCCTGCTGTATGAAAGCAGTGACAGTCGGGAATTCATGTCCGAAAACGTCATCGATATGCTTGGTTATCCTGCCGAAGATTTCATGAAAGATAAGAACAAATTTTTCTCTTTGATCCACCGGGATGATCAAGAATATATTCAAAATAAATATGATGAATGGGAAGCTGAAGGAAAAACTGATCTGCTCACTCTCTGGTTCCGCGTGCAGAAAAAAGACGGCGCTTATATCTGGATAGAAGACCGCCGCATCGAAACAGTTGGGCCGGATAATAGAAAATACGAAACCGGCGTGAAAATCGACATCACTAACCTGAAAAATGCTGAAGAAAAATTGAAGATCAGTTATCAAAAACTCAAGAGCCTTTTGGAAGAAACTGTTAATGGACTGGTTTCGGCCGTAGAAATGCGCGATCCATACACAGCCGGACATCAGCGTCGGGTTGCCTCGCTCTCGGTAGCTATCAGTAAAAAATTAGGGCTTTCCAAAGATGAGATCGAAGGCTTGCACCTGGCTTCCCTGGTTCATGATATTGGTAAGATCAACATTCCGGCTGAAATTCTGAGCAAACCCGGTAAGCTTTCATTTAATGAATTCAACCTGATCAAACTGCATCCCCAGACTGGTTATGATATTTTGAAAAGCATCGAATTCCCATGGCCGATCGCCGAAATCGTGCTGCAGCATCAGGAAAGATTCGATGGTTCTTCCTATCCGCAAGGCTTGAAGGGTGAAGAAATAAATTTCTACGCTAGAATTTTGAGCGTAGCAGATGTGATGGAAGCCATGTCTTCGCATCGACCATATCGTCCATCTCTCGGTATTGAGAAAGCGATCGAAGAGATTGCTGCTAACCGGGGAGTTCTGTATGATCCGGTGGTTGTAGATGCTGCCCTGGAATTATTCAGAAACAATGAATTCAGCTTTGATGAAGACAAAATTACGGAAGAAATAACAATTAGTTAAAAAAAGCCTTCCAGACATCGGAAGGCTATTAAATACATTCTCTGCATTCACTGCTTCTCTATTTGAGCAAAAGCATTTTCTTCAAGCCTTTGGTTTTTCCGTTCACATCGAGTTTATAGAAGTAAACTCCGGATGAAACCGATTTACCACTGCTATCCTTGCTATCCCAGACAATTTTGTGAATTCCTTTCTCCAAATCTTCACTCACTAGGGTTTTTACTTTTTGACCTTTGATGTTATATATGGTGATTCCTACTTTGCTGTCTTCAGGGATCGAGAAAGAAATGGTGGTCTCGGGATTGAAAGGATTGGGATAATTATTGTAGAGAATAGATTTATCAATAACAGGAGTGAAATGACCTTCTTCTATTATTTCTTCACGTATTAAATCTAACAACGACGCTTCTTTTTGCCGGGCATGTTCATGATCCCTAATTGCATTCTCTTGATATTTGAAAGAAAGGGTAGCTCTACCGGATGTTGATTCAGCTTCAAAATAGGTGTGAATAATATTAAGTTGAACAAGAATGGAATCAATATAAGATAAGCTGTCAGTCAGCATGTCTTCGTATTTCATTATTGCTTCTTGAAAATCTCCATTTTTTCTATCACAATTCACGGCTTGTTTCTGAGCTAAATTAGATAATACTATGTGAGAGGTATCTGCTGAGATTGTCTCGTATAGTTGCTGTGCATCAGTAAACGTAAAACCGTTTTCAGGATCGACGCAATTGATCAATCTTGAAGCTGCCCATATTTTTTCGATCTCATAATCACTTTCATCAATGCATTGAAGATAACATTCACGTGCTAATTGAAACTGGTTTGCTTCTTCTGCCATTAGCCCCATCTCAAATAAACTTATATCCCTGCTATTGTAAAATCCGGTTGTATCACTAACTAAGTATGGATAATAGTAAACTTCCCAGTTAGATGGATAGAAACTATCAGCAATATAATTGCTAGTAGTTGTTCCCCAATAATTATTCCTACAGTTATACAACTCATACTCTCTATCTGCATTATAAATCGAATACCCCCTGTTAAAGATTATGTCATTATAGCGATAATCAATTACCGGATATGATTCATCGACTAAATAAATCTCAGGATTGTTGGAATATGTATCCTGAATGCAACAATTTTCAATTATTGATGCTGTTCCACTGCTGGCTATAATTCCGATTTGAGTGTTGTCATATACATAATTGCTATCTATCTTGACATTTGTATTAAACAGGTAAATTCCATAGCTGTTATCATGAAGCAGATTATTCCAAATAGAATTTGTTCCCAAGAATATTAAGTGATTTATGTTAGAAACAAATAAGCCGAATTTTACACAGTCATAAAATTCATTACCCTCTACTACATAAGTATCGCAAGCTTGCAAGTATAGGCCATTTGTACAATTCTTGATCGTGCAATGTTTCATTGTTATCAATCCCAAGCATCTGACCGGATCATCTGAATTCTCAAATTCACAGTATTGGAAATTTGAGCCTGCATCTGCTTGAATATAGAAACCGTCCCAATCTGAATTGGTGTTGAAGAATATTTTATCATCAGGTTGCCCAACTGCTGTCACTGACCCGTAAATATCGAATTTGGCAGTTGAGGTTAATGTCGGATGTGAGCCCGGTAGAAAAACTAACTCAGTTCCTGTGGGAACTGTAATCTTATTAGTAAATGTTATATTACCCACTCCGAATACTGATGTACCCGATACTTCGATTTCATTGAAAAAACCTTTGTGAATAACTAAATCTTCTGTAAGTAAATTCTCACTAACATAATCGCTATATTCATAATTCACATAGAAATAATCATCATCGAATGCTAACCTTAATATGTTATCTTCGATTGTTCCTCTAGTGCTGGGTATTGTTCCAGGATGATACGTGCCGAATTCTGTTTTAGAATACAAATTTTCAGGCTCGATACCACATCTCAAGATTTTGTATTTTGGACAATCATTTTCTTCTGTTTTGAAAGTAACATGTAATTCGTCGTTTTCATAACTTGCCAGCATCTCTTCGAAATCGTAGTCGGAATCGAAGACAAGGATATTCGTTTG
>JAUSOT010000197.1 GCA_030656075.1 Candidatus Cloacimonadales bacterium | reverse complement strand
CAAATGTCGAGATTTAGACTTCTTCCCCCTAAATAGGGCAGACTGTGTGAAAATAGTAGCCCGACACTCCGTGGCGGAAAATCGGAGTCGAAATTTCGATTGTAATCGACGATCTCTCCGAAAGGAGATGTTTTGTGTTCCAAGAAATAAATTAATTTTTTAATTTTCACACAGTATAGGGGGACAGAGGGGGTTGTAAGAAATTTATCCAAAATTTATAAAAGAGAAATTGAAAGAACTTTTGGGAAAGTAACTATACTCGGAATGAGTGAAATGTGTTTAAAGAAATAAATCCGCTCCCCTCTTGATTTGAAGAGGGGCTGGGGGAGTTTAACACTTTTTCTCATAAAGAATCTCTGAGATATTAAAATGCCTTCCATATTATATCAAGAAATTAGAATCCCGGTTTTAATAATTTCTTTCAGGAAAGGATTCGCATCAGTCAGTTCATTTTCACTAAATGGATGTGGTTCAATTCTAAGATCAATGTTTCTTCTAAGTTTCATCAACTCAATTTGCATATCAATTTCATCGGGAAGATTATGAAAGATCAAAGCAATATCGATATCGCTCTCCTGAGTATTCGTACCTTTTGCAAAAGATCCAAACAAATAAGCACTGGTTATTCCAAACTTATTTTTTTTTAGATATTCGTAGTATTTCCTGGCTATTCTGATAATTTCTTCTTTATCCATTTAATTATTTCCTCAATTTTTGCATTCCAGACAGAAGTGAATTTCAGAGTACATTTTTTATAAAACAGCTGTTTATAATCATCTTATCCGGCTCTTATATTGAAAGTTGTAATTGTATCCAAAATATCCTTTTGATTTTCAGTTGGAAGTATTTCAGCCTTTTCCGCAAGTCTGACTAAATCGTGAATAAACGGTGGTTCTCTATCTTGTGATTTAATAAAATATGCTTTCAAAAGTTTTTCGATTACAAGATGTCCTATAAAAAGTGACCAATGATAATCACCTTACTCAAATAGATGGTGCATCGTCATTTGATCATTTTCAGCAGTACTGATCCAGAATTTTATCAACTCTGCGTTTTTCACTCTAACCTCTTCGCCCGTTTCTTGAAGTAGATGTAATAATCATACATGTTACCGGCAAATGATTTTTTGAAATGCAGATTAGGTGTCTTCAAATATAATTTCAGAATTATCGTATGTGTAAATTACTCAAAGTAACAAAATTCAAATCAATCAGTAAGATGATTCCTAAACTTTTTCACCACTTCCAGATAATCTTGCCACAATTCTCTAATAATTTCCGCTGCTGGTTTCATATCATCAATCATAGCAGAAACCTGGCCAATCTCCAGTTCACCTTCTTTTAGATCTCCTTCGAACATGCCTTTTTTAGCTCTGGCTGTTCCCAACAATTCCTGCAACTCTTCTTTCGATGCACCTTTGGATTCCTGTTTGAAAACTTCCATAGAAAACTCGTTACTTAAAAGTCTGACCGGAGCTAACTTTTTCAGTATCAAGAGAGTTTCACCTTCTTTTGCTTCGATGATCTTCTGTTTGAAGTTTTCATGCGCTGAAGATTCTTTACAGGCAGCAAACAGTGAACCGATCTGCACAGCTTCGGCTCCCAGAGCAAAAGCTGCTGCCATCGCTCTTCCGCTGCCGATCCCACCTGCTGCAATCACCGGAATATTGACTTCCTGAGTAATTTTCGGGATAAGACACATCGTTGTTGTTTCTTCTCTGCCGTTATGTCCACCCGCTTCGAAACCTTCTGCCACTATCGCATCAACTCCTGTTTCTTCACATTTTTTGCCATGTTTTGTTGCAGAAACGATATGAGTTACAATCAAACCATTTTCTTTCAAGAATGGCGTCCATTTTTTCGGACTCCCGGCAGATGTGAAAATGATCTTCACGCCTTCTTCAATGATGATTTTGATCTTTTCTTCCGCATCGCCCATCAATAGCGGCAAATTCACTCCAAACGGTTTTTCGGTGAGAGTTTTACACTTCCTAATATGTCCTCTCAGAACATCGGGATACATCGATCCTGCCCCGATCAAACCGAGTCCACCGGCATTGCTGACAGCTGCGGCAAGTTTGGCACCGCTACACCAGATCATGCCGCCCTGGATGATTGGATATTTAATACCAAAAAGTCTTGTGATTCTGTTGTTCATTATTCTACCTCACCCTAACCCTCTCCTAAGAGGAGAGGGAAATAACTGGTTCAATCTTCCAGGTTGAACCACATGTTCTTGCACACCATCCTGGTGTGTACCTTTGATGACCAGGATGGTCATCTTTAATAATCTTGTTCAACCAAGATGGTTGAACGAACAATTCCAAATTTTCTCCCTGCTCTTCTTAACTCCCCTCTTTCATAAAGAGGGGTCGGGGGAGTTTAAAAAAAGCGGCACTGATTCGTACCGCTTTTTCATTAATTCAATCGAGTTAACAACTCAAATTATCCTCTTTTATAAACGATAGAAACCAGAGTTTTATCATCTCCACCCATATTAATAGTCAAGCCGTAAGGCCTGTCTGCCGGGATTGGCACTTGAGAATCTCCGGCTCGTTCGGTCAACTGTTCCCAGATCGTCACAGCCTGATGCACGCCGGTTCCACCGGTCGGATGTCCCCAACCAATTAATCCGCCGGTTGTATTGATCGGAATTTTTGCAGTTCTGCTCGTATTTCCGGCTGCAATGTATTCGGCGCCTTTTCCTGGTTTGGCTAAGCCGATCGCTTCCGTAGCCAAAACACCGGCAATAGAGAAACAATCATGAAGCTCGATCGTAGCCAGATCGTCTTTGGTGATGCCGGCATGTTCAAACGCTTTTCGCACAGCTTCTTTGGTTGTGCTCAATTCGCAGAGATCCTCCGGATCTTGAGTTAAATCTTCTTCTGCCTGTCCGAAACCAATCACTTCCACAGCATCTTTTTTATCGATTCCGCATCTTTTCAAACCTTCTTCGGAAGCAACAATCAAACAACTGGCTGCATCAGATACTTTGGAGCAATCGTACACACTCAAATTATCCACAAAGAATTTGCCGTTAGGTTCCGTGAGTCCCAGAGCTAATAAATCTTCGACGGTGTTGTGATATTCCTGGGCAGTCGGGCACAAACGAGCATTTTCAACCGCATTTTTAAACCAGGTCGCCATTCCCAGTCTGGTCTTTTCTTTTCCGTACTTTTCATAATATGCTCCGGCTCGGTCGCTGAACTGTCCCGGAAAGAAATAAGCATGTCCGTCTTTTCTTTTTTGAAACCAGCCGGCACCAGCTAAAACATCAGCGCCATAAATGGCTTTCATCGTGTTTTGCACTTCCACGCCCAGAGTGAGAACCACCTCTGCCGTATCGGTCAAGATCGTCTTGATCGCAGTTGCCAAAGCCAGTCCGCCCGAACCGCAGGCACCTTCCACTTTGACTGCCGGTTTATATCTTAAACCAGGATCGATCATCGGGAAGAATCCGGCCAGGTTGCCTTGTTTATTAAATCTGGCAGACATGAAGTTGCCGATCACGCATTCATCCACGTTCTTTGCTCCACCGATCATTTCCAGAGTCGCTTTTCCGGCTTCTTTGATGTAATGTTCCAAACCCGGTCGCGGCTTTTTGGGATTGAATTCTTTTCTTCCGGTGCCAAGAGAAATTGTATTGTAACCTGCTGCCATATATACTTTTTTTCTTAATTTTTTCATGATTTTTTCTCCTGTTTAATAATTATTTATTGGGCCGTAGGCATGATAAAAACCAGTTAACAAAACAGTGTTCACGTCATCATCAGTTTTCGCCACGTTCATGTTCACCAGTTTCCAGCCGATTTGTTTGGAAGTGTTCAGATAATCGACAGCCAGTTTGCCGCCGAAAGTATTGGTTTCGTTCAATTCCTGGAAATAATCTTCTAAGATATCAAGTTTCTTTTTGTCAAAATTCACAGCTTTCCAGGGTTTTTGAGTTTTTGGAATGGCACCGATCTTGGCATCGCATTTAGCTTGGAATTCAGAGAAATCCACGTATTGCTTTGTTTCGAAATCGTAAGCTGCCACAGGACGGCTTTTTTCATATTTCAAAAAACCGTCTTTTTGCGCTCCGCTGGAAAATTGTCCGCCTTTCACGCCCAGTTCCAGCATTTTATCCAAAACCGGACTGTGCAGATCTTCATCAGCCAGATAGGGATTCATCACGCCCATAATGAAGCTGCAAACATCCACTCCCACGTAATCTATCAACTGGAAAATTCCCATCGGTCGAACCAGGAAATCACGGCTGATCTTATCAACGATATAGATCGCTTCAGGAATTGATAATTTTTCTTTTTCTGCTAATTCCAGGGCTTTATTAATGCCATAAAGTGCATCCCGCATAAAATGCCCGTTCCCGATGAAACCGGCAAAATCATTGGAATAAACAATTTTCTTTTTGAGTTTTTTGGCATATTCTAGCGCAAATTCTTCGGTTTCCTTCATAGTATTTTCGGTCAGGATCAATTCCACCAGTTTTTGAACAGCAGGTGGATTATAGAAATGGAATCCCAGAATGCGTCCTTTCAAACCGGCTTCCGTTTCTAATTTCGTGATGGGAACGGAGGAAGTATTGGTGAAAAACCACGGTTTGTTGGGATTATTGTCATCGATCTGTTTGAATATTTTGATTTTGAGAGCGGCGTTTTCTGCTACAGCTTCAAAGATGATATTGGATTTGTAGGCGGGTTCCAAGCTGGTAACCGGACGAACCATATTCATTACATCAAAGACATATTCTTCGATGATCTCGCCATTTTCGATCAGGTCGTCCCGATCTGCATACATTTTGCGCAAAAGAACCATTTTTTTTTCTGCCAGTTTCTTTACTTGAACTTTCAGATAACGCATCAATCCCGAAAGTGCATCGTCGGAAATATCCATCGCATTCAGAATGAAATTCTTATCTTTGTTTTCCGGCAGAAAACTCAGATCAGCCATTTCGATGGCGGTGAGGAGCAAGATGCCGCTTCCCATTTTGCCGGCAGCTCCCAGAACTGTTACATTTTGTAGTCTTTCTGCATAATTCATAGTTTTTCGTCTCCCGTATATTTTTCTGTCTTATTTTTCATATGTTTGATTTCCATAGTTTCTCCCCTGTCAAGGGAAGATCAAAGAGGGGTTTTGCATTTCTGGAAATCATTCTTCATATCTATTAAACCATAACCGTTCCGAAGGTTCTCGTTTCTCGACCGTTCGGAAGGTTATATTATTTCTTACCAAACCGGTTTTCTTTTCTCCAGGAAGGCTTTCATTCCCTCCGCACCCTGCTTTTCAAACAGCGAACCGAATTTTTCCGATTCCAGTTCACAGCCTTCCGCAAAACTTTTAAGTAAACCCTCTCTCGTAACTTTCTTGATCAGTTTCACTGCATCAGGACCTTTGGAAGCGATTTTTTTTGCCAGAGCTAATGTCTCCGGAAGCAGTTCTTCCGGTTCGACTATTTTCTGCACAAGTTTTAGTCTGAGTGCTTCATTGGCATCGATAATATCGGCAGTGAACAGCAGATACAAAGCATCCGCCAAACCGATCAAGCGTGAAAGCCTCTGCGTTCCGGCATAACCGGGGATCAAGCCCAGATTCACTTCCGGCTGCCCAAATTTTGCTTTGGAACTGGCAATTCTGAAATCGCAGGACATTGCCAATTCACAGCCACCACCCAGGGCAAAACCATTCACGGCTGCGATCACCGGTTTGGAAATGTTCTCGATCTTAGCGAAAACTGCCTGTCCCAGATGAGAAAACTCGGAACCTTCCTGCTGCTTCATATCGCACATTTCGGCAATATCTGCTCCGGCTGCAAAAGCCTTTCCTTCTCCTGTTATTATCACAACATCGATATCCTTATTGCTTTCCACTTCATCCAGCAGGCTGTCCATTTCATGAAAAAAAGTGCTGTTAAGTGCGTTCAAAGCCTGAGGACGCGAAATCGTGATGATGCCGATCCTTTCTTCAATTGAAAGTTTTAAAATGGTATAATCCATCTTGTTTCTCTCCTATTTTATTTTATGATAATTATTTTTTCGACCTCATTGCCTCATCCGTCCTCGCTTCGTTCAGCCACCTTCTCCATGGGAGAAGGAAAAAATTATCTAACTTTTTCAAGCACTTCTCCCTCTCCCTTGGAGAGGGCTGGGGAGAGGCACATAACACTTACAAATTAACCACTTCTATTCAGATTTATGCCTGTCTTTCTGAGGAATTCTCCTTGCTTTGCCCCCGAAGAATCTCAATCACTAAGATTGCTTCGTCAGATTCCTTTGAAAGAACACTCGCAAAGACACTTATAAATAATTCTTTTTTTTTCTTCCCTCTCCTCCCAGGAGAGGGTCAGGGTGAGGTCTTAAATCCCTGTCTTTCTGAGGAATTCTCCTTGCTTTGCCCCCGAAGAATCTCAATCACTAAGATTGCTTCGTCAGATTCCTTTGAAAGAACACTCGCAAAGACACATATCATTTCTTTTAGCTTCATTTTTCCCTCTCCTCATAAGCGTCGGCTTCAAGATTCATCTTGAAACGATCGCCACCTCTTCCAGCTTGACTATGGGAGAGGGTCAGGGTGAGGTCACCTACATATTCCTGCGATACTGGCCGCCAACTTCAAACAACGCATTGGTTATCTGCCCGATCGAGCAAACTTTGGTTGTTTCCATCATCGAATTGAACACATTGCCATTGGTTGCAGCGCATTCTTTTAATTCTGCCAGAGCAATCTCCGCTTTTTCTTTATGCGTTTTATGAAGCTGTTCCAGCATGCTGATCTGGTATTCTTTTTCATCTTTGGTTGCTCGGATAATTTCACCCGGAATGACGATGGGAGAACCTTTGGAAGAAAGGAAAGTGTTCACTCCCATGATCGGCAATTCACCGGACATCTTCAAAGTTTCGTAATAGAGTGATTCTTCCTGAATCTTGCTGCGTTGATACATAGTTTCCATCGCTCCAAGTACGCCGCCGCGTTCTGTGATCCGATCAAATTCTGCCAGCACAGCTTCTTCCACCAGGTCGGTCAGTTCTTCGATGATGAACGAGCCTTGTAGCGGATTTTGATTTTTAGCCAGTCCCAGTTCATGATTGATGATCATCTGGATCGCTATCGCGCGTCGTACAGACTCTTCGGTGGGAGTGGTGATCGCTTCATCGTAAGCATTTGTATGTAATGAATTGCAGTTATCATAGATCGCATAAAGTGCCTGTAATGAGGTGCGAATATCATTGAAATCGATTTCCTGAGCATGCAGCGATCTGCCGGATGTCTGGATGTGATATTTCAGTTTCTGGGAACGCTCATTTGCTTTGTATTTCAGCTTCATTGCCTTAGCCCAGATCAGACGGGCAACCCTTCCCAAAACGGAATATTCAGGATCGAGTCCGTTGGAGAAGAAGAAGGAAAGATGCGGAACAAATTTATTTATGTCCATTCCGCGTGAAACATAATATTCCACATACGTGAAACCATTGGCCAGAGTGAGCGCAAGCTGCGTGATTGGATTGGCTCCCGCTTCCGCAATATGATAGCCGGAAATTGAAACCGAATAATAATTTCGGATATTGTTTCGGATAAAATATTCCTGGATATCCCCCATCACTTTCAGAGAAAAATCTGTGGAGAAAATGCAGGTATTCTGGGCTTGATCTTCCTTCAGAATATCAGCTTGGACCGTTCCCCGCACCTGGCATAATGTATCGGTTTTGATCTTCTCATACACTTCTTTCGGAAGCACCTGGTCGCCGGTAACGCCCAACAGCATCAATCCCAGTCCGTTATTTCCTTTCGGCAATTCACCCTGATACTGCGGTCTTTTGGTTCCTTTTTTCTTGTAGATGGCAGCAATTTTCGCTTCAATTTCTTTTTCCAATTTATGCCTTTTAATATAAAGTTCACACTGCTGGTCGATGGCTGCATTGAAGAAATAACCGACCATCATCGCCGCCGGACCATTGATAGTGATAGAAACCGACGTCATAGGATCAGCCAGGTTAAAGCCGGAATACAGTTTTTTCAGATCATCCAGACAGCAGATAGAAACGCCGCTGTTACCGATCTTGCCATAAATATCCGGCCTGCGATCCGGATCTTCGCCATACAGCGTGACGGAATCGAAAGCGGTTGAAAGCCGTTTGGCAGGCAGTCCCAGCGAAACATAATGGAATCGTTTATTGGTTCTTTCCGGTCCGCCTTCACCGGCAAACATCCTGGTGGGATCTTCGCCTTCTCTTTTGAACGGAAAAACTCCCGCTGCATAAGGAAATTCACCGGGAACATTCTCTTTCAAATTCCATCTTAGAATATCTCCCCACGCTTTGTAGGAAGGCAGGGAAATTTTAGGAATCTTCAGATGAGATAAACTCTCTGTATGAGTAGCAATTTTGATTTCTTTATCTCTAACTTTGAAGCCGAAAAAATCATCTTTATAACACTTTACTTTGCTGTCCCAATTCTCAATGATCTTTTTATTATAGCCATCCAGTTCCAGTTCAAGTTCTTCATATTTTTTTTGAAGTGAATTTTTCAGGTTTTTGTTCTTACTGTCCAATAAATCAGAAGAGGTTTTCAGGCTGTAGAGTTTCTGCGCAATTTCGGCTTGTTCATCAGTCCAATTATTATAATTTCTGACTGTTTCACTGATCTCGGAAAGATAGCGGGTGCGGTTGGGTGGAATGATGAATATCTTTTCACTTATTTCATCCGAATGCTCAATATTAGAAGTGAAATCTACTCCGGTTTTATCCAATACTTTTTTCATCAAAGCATGATAAAGCTCGTTCACTCCTGGGTCATGGAAATGAGAAGCGATCGTTCCGTAAACCGGCATAGAGTTGAAGCTGTCATCCCACAAACTGTGATTTCTCTGATACTGCTTTTTCACATCTCTGAGAGCATCGAGAGAACCTCTTTTATCAAATTTATTCAAAGCAATTATATCTGAAAAATCCAGCATATCGATTTTTTCGAGCTGAGTTCCAGCCCCGTAATCCGGTGTCATCACATACATCGAAACATCACAGTGATCTACGATCTCGGTATCCGACTGCCCTATTCCGGATGTTTCCAAAATAACCAGATCAAATCCGGCCGTTTTCACGATATTCACTGCATCACTCACATATTTGGATAGCGCCAGATTGGATTGTCTCGTGGCAAGAGAACGCATAAAAACCCGGTCATTATTGATCGAATTCATGCGAATTCTATCACCCAGCAAAGCGCCGCCTGTCTTGCGCTTGGAAGGATCGACTGAAATGATAGCGACAGTTTTATCTTTGGAATCGGCCAAAAACCTTCTGACCAGCTCATCTACGAGTGATGATTTTCCTGATCCGCCCGTGCCTGTAATTCCAATAACGGGAGTTTTTAATTCTTTTGCAAAAATGCTGATCTCAGCTAAAACTTTTTTTACTTCTTCCGGGTAATTTTCCGCTGCTGAAATAAGTCTGGCAATTTGGTTAACTGTATCTTTTTTAGATTTCAAGCTGACGAGAGTTGTTTTATTGTTGTGTCCGGTGGGAATATCCACTTTTTCCAACAAGTCATTCACCATTCCCTGTAATCCCAACACGCGTCCGTCATCGGGAGAATAAATTCTGGTAACTCCATACTCGTGTAGTTCTTTGATCTCATCAGGAAGTATAACTCCTCCGCCGCCACCAAAGACTTTGATATGTTCGCAGCCTTTTTGCTTCAGAAGATCGAGCATGTGTTTGAAGAACTCGATGTGTCCGCCTTGATAGGAAGTGATAGCAATAGCCTGAACATCTTCGCAGACCGCGCAGTCAACGATCTCGCTGACCGATCTATTGTGCCCCAGATGAATGACTTCGGCTCCGGTCGATTGAATGATCCTGCGTATAATATTAATAGTGGCATCGTGGCCATCGAACAGCGAGGAAGCTGTAACAACGCGAATATGATTTCTAGGTTGATATTTTTCGATTTGGGGATGACTTGTACTCATCAATTATTCCTTTTTTAATCTATTATTTTTTGATGGTATGCAATTTGGAAACGTCATTTCGTCAAGTGAATTGTTCATAACAGCGGTTCAAAAAACAAACTTCCGAAGTTTTGAAAACTTCGTAACTAATCTTTCCGACTTGATTTAAGTAACTGAGAAACAAGCAGATAGTTCAAGAAAGTATTTGACGGAAAAACCTCGTAACTTAATGTTGTTCAATAAGTTATGCCCATAACTTAAACAATAAAAAGAACGAGGTTATG
>JAUSOT010000196.1 GCA_030656075.1 Candidatus Cloacimonadales bacterium | reverse complement strand
ATCAACTTTCTCTGGAAAGAGGGTATTTCCGTTTAGAACCCGTTTTTTCCAGCAAGATCAAAGGTCGTTTCAACCTGGATTTTTTCAGTACGGACGGCACATCAAACGGAGCTGATATCAAGCTTAAGTACGCTTATCTAGATTTCAGCGAACTCATTCCCCTGAAAGACACCAAAGTCACAATCGGTCTCATGAAAACTTATTTCGGTACTATCTACGACTGGAACTACACTACTATCGATAAAGACCCTTCCGATAAGTACAAATTTGTCAGCTCGACTGATTATGGTATGGGTTTCAGCGGTTACATTCCCAACGGTTACGGTACATACGATATTGCAGTTTACAATGGTGAAGGCTATAAGAAAATCGGCAGCAATATCAATAAAGATATGAACTTCCTGGGTAATATCAGAGTTACCCCAGTTGCAGGCGTGACAGTTGGCGGATCTTATATGATGATGACTAAGCATGACAGCGAGATCGATGATGGAACCGGCACAATGATCTACAATCCCGCTAGAGAAGTTTATTCAATGATGGCTGGTGTTGGAAAATTTGCCTATGGCCCTTTCAGTGTGCTGGCTCAATACCTGATGAAAGATAAAGACAAACCTAACGTGGACGGATATGAAAAAGTAAACACCACAGTCCTTTCATTAATGCCAGTTTTCAAAGTTAATAACTCATTCGACATTATCGCCCGTTACGACATGTATGATCCAGACACAGATGCTGACGATGATGGAGAAAATACTCTGGTCGCCGGAGTCAATTACAACATCATGCGTGATGCAAAGAACAACCCGACTTTGCTTGTTCAAGCTAACTACCAGACAACAACCTTCGAAGACGAATCCGATGCTGAAAATGCCATCATGGTTCAGCTTCGCTGGATCTTCTCTGAAACAATGAAATAATAAAAAAGGAATAGAAAATGAAAAAAACAATACTTGTACTCGCACTTTTAGCTCTGATTGCATTTCCGATTTTTGCTAAAGGCCAGAAAATAACCATTTCCGGTTCAACAACAGTTCTTCCCATTGCCCAGGCAACTGCTGAAATATTCATGGATAAAAATCCTGAAATCAATATTTCAGTTCGTGGTGGTGGTTCAAGTGTGGGAATCGCTGGAATCATGGCCGGCACTGTAGATATCGGAGATGCTTCCCGTCATATTCAAACCAAAGAAATTGTCGCAGCTCGTGAAAACGGCATCAATCCCTACGAAAACGTGGTAGCTAATGATGGTATAGCTATCGTTGTTCATAAAAACAATCCCATCAAAAACCTGACGATTCAGCAAATCAAAGACATCTACACTGGTAAGATCAGTAATTGGAAAGAAGTTGGCGGACCTGCCATGCCTATCGTAGTTATTAGTCGCGATGTATCTTCCGGAACTTTTGAAGTGTTCAACTCCCTGGTTCTGGGTGGCGCTCAAGCTATCGACGGAGCTTTGATGCTGGCTTCCAACAATGCAGTTGTTTCGACAATTGCCAGCACTCCTGGTGCAATCGGTTACGCCGGACTTGGTTATATCACTGAAAACGTAAACATAGTGAAAGTGAATAATGTAATGCCTTCCAAAAGAACAATCCAAGACAAAACCTATCCAGTTGCCAGAACGCTTCACATGTACACCAACGGCGCTCCCAAAGGATTAGTGAAGGAATATATCGACTTCATTCTTTCAGATGAAGGACAAGCAATCATTGAAGAACAAGGGTTCATCAGCGTAAAATAAACAACAAAAAGACAAAAGGGGAGGACCTCACCCTCTCCTTTTTTAAAATTCAACTACAGGAAAAATAATGATTATAAAAAAAATGCTCATCCTTATCTCAGCCGGTCTGGCTGTTTTATTGCTGATATCGGCTTGCACTCAAAAATCAAATACGATCAATACTGCCGGTTCCACAACTGCATTACCAATTGTTCAGGCTGCAGCAGAAGCTTTCATGGATAAAAATCCCGGGATCAATATTTCTGTGAGAGGAGGAGGCAGCAGTATCGGAATTAAATCAGCAATAAATCAATCTATTGATATCGGGAATGCATCCAGGAAAATAACCAAAAATGAAACAGATCTGATCGACGAGAAACAGGCAAACCTGATCGAGACTGCAATTGCCAAAGATGCCATTTCCATCGTTGTCCACAAAGATAATCCCGTTACAAATCTCACCTTGCAGCAGCTTAAAGAAATCTTTTCAGGTAAAATTCAAAACTGGAAGGAAGTCAGTGGTTTTGATAAAGAAATAATCGTGATTTTCCGCGATGTATCATCAGGCTCATTCATGGTTTTCAATGAAGTGGTATTGGATAATTCCAAAGTAAAAGAAAATTCCATGCGGCTGGCTTCCAATAATGCAGTAGCTACAGCAGTTAGTTACACACCCGGAGCAATCGGCTATATCGGACTGGGTTATGTGAATGAAAATATAAAGTTACTTTCCATCGATGCTGTATTTCCCAGCAGTAAAACAGCTCAAAATGATCAATACAAATTAACCAGATTATTATATATGTACACATCCGAAACTCCCAGGAAACCGGCTCAAGATTTCATCTATTTCATTATTTCGGATGAAGGCCAGGAAATTGTAGAAGCTCAAGGATATGTGAGGATAATGCAATGAACAAGTTCAAAGAAACCATGTTCAAGAGCATCACATATGTAGCTTCATTATTCACGATTCTGGCTTTGTTTGGTATTATTTTCAGTCTTTTTTCGGAAGGAATTCCCATATTAAAGATCATAAATTTTAAAGATTTTCTCGGCAGTACAGCCTGGCATCCCACCAGCAATCCACCGGATTTCGGAATTCTGGCATTGATTATTGGTTCTTTGGTGGTTACAGTTGGTGCACTTGTTATTTCAATTCCTTTAGGATTAGGCTCTGCCATCTATATTTCGGAAATTGCCGGACAGCGAACCAAAGAGATCATTAAACCAATCATTGAACTTCTCGCTGGCATTCCGTCTGTGGTTTACGGGCTTTTCGGAATGGCTTTTCTCTCTCCATTTTTGATCAAAGTTTTTGGCATTCCCACCGGTTTGAATGCTCTTTCCGCATCAATAATTCTGGGGATCATGGTGGTTCCCATCATTTCCAGCATGAGTGAAGATGCGCTTTCCACAGTTCCCAAAAGCTTGCGGGAAGCTTCTCTGGCTTTGGGAGCCAACCGATGGGAAACGATCATGCGGGTTGTTCTTCCTGCGGCTCGTTCCGGTGTTTTGGGCAGCATTATCCTTGGATTCGGCAGAGCAATTGGAGAAACCATGGTAGTGATCATGGTGGCAGGTGGAGCAGCGCAGATCCCTTCCAGTTTATTCGAACCGGTTCGTCCCATGACAGCCGCTATCGCCTCGGAAATGGGAGAGACAGCGTTCGGAAGTCCGCATTTTCATGCTTTGTTTGGAATTGCCGTGGTTCTGTTCTTCATCACTTTCATCACCAATTTGATCACGGAATTCGTCTTCCGGAAAAAGAGGAACCAGACATGATGAATTTGACAAAACATAATTATCTTTCTGAGGAATCAGTAATTTTCGCAGGAAATTTTCTTACTGCGGCATCTTATAGCTTCACTTCCGAAGAATCCCGTGAGAATTATTTCAGCTTTGCTTCTCGTACATGGATGAGATTCTTCCAGAGAACAACGTGCAAGAAACGTCAGAAAGACAGGAGATCAACATGATGACTAAACGTGAATTCAAACAATTCCTCGGTGTGAATGCTCTACGTCTGTTCATCGCCATCACAGCCATGTTCCTCATTCTGTTCCTTTATGTTATTTTCAGTAAGGGCGGCAAAATGGTCACATGGTCATTCCTGACCGAATCTCCCCGCAAATTCATGACGGAAGGCGGTATCTTTCCGGCAATTGTGGGCACTTTCTGGCTGACCGTAATTTCCATTGCCATTGCGCTTCCCCTGGGAGTTTTCACAGCTATCTACATGGTCAATTACGCCAAACCAGCCTGGTTTGTGAAAGCAGTGAGAATTGCCGTGAACACATTAGCTGGTGTTCCTTCCATAATTTATGGATTATTTGGGATGGCAGTTTTCGTGCAGCTTCTGCGGATGGATGTATCGATTCTTGCTGGATCATTCACCTTGGCAATTCTGGCTTTACCAGTAATTATAAATGCCAGCGAAGAAGCCCTGCGCAGCGTTCCTCACGATTTTAGAGAAGCATCTATGGCTCTGGGTGCCACCGAAAGACAAACTATTTTACGAGTGATATTACCGACAGCGCTTCCAAATATTCTCACCGGCACGATCATCAGCATCGGGCGTGTAGCAGGAGAAACGGCCCCGATCCTGTTCACGGCTGCTACATTCTACACTCGTCACCTTCCCAATAGTGTGATGGATGAAGTGATGGCTCTGCCCTATCATATCTATGCTTTGATGACCGAAGGTGCCCACGCCGACAAACAGGTTCCCATTGCCTACGGAACGGCTGTTGTTTTGCTGGCTCTGGTTCTCATCGTTAGCACAGTCGCAATTATAATTCGTTATAAAATAAGGAAAAACAGAAAATGGTAAACGAAAAAATATCACGTGAAAATCTGGAGTTTGCTCATATCCGTACTGAAAACCTGAATCTTTGGTTCAGTGAAAAGCAGGTTCTCATCAATGTGAACATTCCGATCTATGATAAAAAAGTGACAGCTCTGATCGGACCTTCGGGTTGTGGTAAATCAACTCTGTTGAGATGTTTCAACCGTATGAATGATCTGATCCCGGAAGCCAGAATTAAAGGGAAAGTTCTGCTGAATGAGCAGAATATTTATGATTCCAGAACTGATGTGACAAAAGTTCGAACCAAAGTAGGTATGGTTTTTCAAAGGCCAAACCCGTTTCCCAAAACGATTTTCAATAATATTGCTTACGGCTTGAAAGTGCGCGGAGAAAAGAAAAGTTACATCGAGGAAGTGGTGGAAACCAGCCTGAAAAATGCCTGGCTCTGGGATGAAGTGAAAGATCGTTTGAATGCATCGGCTTTTTCACTTTCCGGTGGTCAGCAGCAAAGGCTTTGCATTGCCCGTGCTTTGGCAAATAATCCCGATATCCTCTTATTGGATGAACCAACTTCTGCCCTCGATCCGCAATCCACAGCCAAGATCGAAGAACTGTGCCTGGAACTTAAGAATAAAGTTACTATCCTCATCGTAACGCACAACATCGCCCAAGCTGGCAGAATTTCAGATTATACTGCTTTCATGTATCTGGGAGAAATGGTGGAATTCGGCGCAACCAGAAAAATGTTCACCGTTCCCAAAGATAAAAGAACTGAAGCATATCTGAGCGGTGTGTTTGGATAATCGAGATATATCCGAGCGGTGTGTTTGGATAAAGATTTTTGACAAAATATAAACAAGGAGACTTGAAATGAAAAACATCCTTTTTTTCCTGGTAATCTTAATGATTACCGTCAGCTGTACAAAACACGATGACATCCTGCATGGAGCAGGCGCTACATTCCCATTGCCATTGTATGAAGTAGCTTTTGCAGAATTTCAGAAAACAACCGGTCAAAAGGTTGTATATGAAGGGATCGGCTCAGGAGCAGGAATATATAAGCTGAAAGACCGCAAAACAGATTTTTGCGCAACGGATATTCTTATCGATCCACAACACTGGGACGAGGAAGTAGTTTACATTCCAACCTGTATCGGAGCTGTCGCTATCACTTATAATTTACCGGCAAAACCTGTTTTGAATTTGTCATCCGAACTCCTGGCAAACATTTTTTTGGGAGAAATCACGAACTGGACCGATCAGCGGATCACGAAACTCAATCCTGATATAATACTGCCGAATCAACGCATCCTGGTGATCAATCGTTCGGACGAAAGCGGCACGTCGCAGATCTTTTACGATTATCTTTCCAAAGTGAGTGAAAAATGGAATGTACGCAAACCAAATCCACTCAAGGAAATCTTTGCCTTTTACGCCAAAAACAATGAAGATATGGCAAACCTGGTTTCCGACATGTTTGGTTCGATTGGCTTCATCAGTCTTTCTTATGCCATGGAAAATAATCTGGCTTACGGGAAAATTCAAAATTCCAGCGGCAATTTCGTACTGCCTTCCATGGAAAGTACAAGAGCAGCAGCAGAAACAGTGCTTCTGGAAAGTATAAAAATCTACATTACGAATACAGATGTCGAATTCGGCTACCCGATCAGCAGTTTCACCTGGCTGGCAGTCTATCGTGATCTCAAATATCTGGGTTCAAAAAAAGCTGGAGAAATTATCTCCTTGCTGAACTGGATGATCACGGATGGACAAAGATATGCAGACCCTTTGAATTATGCACAACTTCCAGCTCAATCTGCAGCAGCAGCCCAGAAATTAATTAGAACTATTAAATACTAAGGAGTTCCAATGATAAATGAAAAAATACAGCAGCTCAAAAAAGCTGTGATCGAGCAAGCTAACCTGGTGGAATCGATGATCCAACTTTCCATCGACGGTTTGATGGAAAAAGACGGCGAAAAACTGGAAAGAGTTTATGAACTGGAAGAACAGGTGAATCAGCAGGAACTGATCATCGAGGAAGAAGCCATCTCACTGATCGCTCTGCAAAAACCGGAAGCCAAGAACCTGCGTATCATCCTGATGATAATCGCCATGAACAACGATTTGGAAAGAATGGGCGATCAAGCTGTTAACATCACAAAATGCGCTCAATATCTCATCAGAAAACCTGTCATAAAAAAACTTATCAACCTGCCTGTCATGGCAGAAGAGACGCTAAAAATGCTGCGCAATTCTATAAAATCTTTTATTGAAGAAGACGTTGTTCTGGCCAAACAGGTCTGCATCGATGATGATGTAGTGGATGAGCTGAAAGAGCACATTTATCGCGTTCTCATCACCTACATGATCGAAGATCCCACCACAATTAAAAGAGCTTTCAATATAAACAATATTTCGTCCAACTTGGAACGGATCGCCGATCTTTCTACCAATATTGCGGAAGAAACGATTTATATAACAGAAGGAAGAGTGATAAAACATAAAGCAGATATGGATTCATGATCACATTCTCCTCTGATTGAGTCCAGTCGTCCCTTTCCAACCCATCTGGAAAGGGACTTTTATTTTGGTCGGATTTCAGCAATTCAGCGGTTCAGCTTGTCAGCATTTCAGCTGATCAGCTTGTCAGCAAGTCAGCTAATTAGATTTAGATTATCTAAATCCTAAAATCGTTTCTTTCAAGAATTCTCACATTTAGCAATTTCAGGATTGTTAGGAAAAATTAAAGAAACCCATGCAAAGTCAATCGTGTTGGTCGAACTCGACTTAAAAATTCGGTTTCTTTCTTATTTTCTTTCGAAGATTTGAGTTGAGAACGACCTTTAAATTGAAAATTGAAGATTGAAAATTGAAGATTGAAGACCTTCCGAACGGTTTTATCCTTCGGAACGGTTGGAATAAAATTGAAGATTGAAGATTGAAAATTGAAAATTGAAGATTGAAGATTGTGTTCGGACTCGACTTAAAAATTCGGTTTCTTTCTTATTTTCTTTCGAAGATTTGAGTTGAGAACGACCTTTAAATTGAAAATTGAAAATTGAAGATTGAAAATTGCATTTAGGAACCTTTTACAGAAAACATTTGACACGAAAAAGAGTAATCCGCAATTTCGGCTCAGTTGTTTGAAAATAGGGAAATTTAAGGCAGATTGAAATGATGGAAGGCAGGATTGATGGGCAGAGACATAACAAATCTACAGAAATATTTGCCTGAAACGTCACTTATAATTAAGGATATAGTAAATCCGTTGGATGATTTGGAAACTGAAGAGAAAGTAAGGTGAAAGGTTGGAGTTAATGCGAACTTTTTTATTATCTATAGTAGGTTATGCGAACTTATTTGGATTCGCGAGTATATATGTTA
>JAUSOT010000194.1 GCA_030656075.1 Candidatus Cloacimonadales bacterium | reverse complement strand
AAGTTTCATTTCCTTCTCCTTTGGAGAAGGTGGTCCCGAACGCTTTCGGGACGAAGTCGGTTTACCCCGTGAAATTCAGCTTGCTGAATATTTCATTGGGGATGAGGCGGATGAGGCCAATTTCAAAAGTAATAAGGTGTTAGCGAAAATTACCTGTCAGGAGGTAATCAAGATGTTTTTAAGGATTTTAACTTATTTTATTACAATAATTTATGGATTAGAAAAAAGGCTTTAGGAAAAATTTGAGGTAAAGATGCTGAAAGGAATGATTTTTGATATCAAACTGAAAGGAAATGATAAGATAGAAAAACTGTATGCTGAAAATCTGCCGGTTCTTTTCCTTTCGCTGCTCATCGATGACTGCATTACGAACGCCACCGACTACAACGCTCGCGGCGCACGTTACAATACCAGCTATATTCAGGGTGTTGGATTGGGGAGTATTGCCGACATCCTCACGTCTATCAAATACAATGTTTTCGACGAAAAGAAAGTTTCCATGACCAAGCTTCTGGCTGCTTTGAAAGCAGATTTCGTCGGTTATGAAGATTTGCGATTCGACCTGATATACAACACTCCCAAATACGGCAATGATGATGATGATGAGAATGCCGTAAAAGTTTTCGAAATTTTCTTTGATTCCATCGATGGCAAAAAGACGCCTCTGGGAGCAACTTATCGCATCAATATGCTGCCCACCACCAGTCACGTCTATTTTGGTAGCGTGATCGGAACTACAGCCGATGGCAGGAAAGTCGGAGTTCCGCTTTCGGAAGGAATTTCACCCGTGCAGGGAGCGGACAGCAAAGGGCCAACTGCTGTGATGAAATCAGCCGCAAAATTCGATCACACCAAAACCGGTGGAACTCTTTTGAATCAGAAATTCACACCAGCTTTCTTTGAAAATGAAGAGAGTATTTCCAAACTGGGAAAACTGATCCGCGGCTATTTTGCCATGGATGGTCATCATATTCATTTCAATGTGGTTACAGCCGAAACCATGAAAAAAGCACAAGCCAATCCTGAACAATACCGCGACTTGATTGTGCGGGTGGCTGGTTACAGTGATTACTTCAATGATCTGGGAATTGAGCTTCAGAACGAAATCATCAAACGAACAGAACAGGATAGTTTTTAGCCACCGAGTTTCACCGAAAAACACCGATGTAATCTTTTTTTTGCTCACGGATTTGCGGGGATGAACGCGGATTGGTAAAACTTGATAGAAGTAAATTCCCCTCTTGAGAGGGGTGATTTTTCGGAGAAAAAACGGGGTGTGTAAGAACTTTTATAACTGTTAATGATGAAATGAAATATAGCGCAAAACTAACAATAGAGATGTCTTTCTGAGGAATTCTTACAATTTCGATTGTTTTCAGGGTAAGTCCAATCCGCAAGACTTGACTTGCAGCGCAGCGTGAGTCAAGAATTGATTCAAATCAATTCCAACTTTTTTCATTGCCAATTTAACATCCTCAAAATTAGGTAATCCAAGTTGAAATTCAGGAGATGGATGTGAACATAAACGAACGCATTGCAGCACTTCGAAAATTAATGAAAGAACATGATTTTTCCGCCTACATCATTCCCAGTTTCGATGCTCATCTCAGCGAATACGTGGCAGAACACTGGCAAGCCAGGAAATGGATTTCCGGTTTCACCGGTTCGGCAGGAACGGTCGTTGTCACAACGGACAAAGCAGGACTTTGGGCGGATGGGCGTTACTTCATTCAAGCGGAAAACCAGATAAAAGATACAGAAATCGAACTTTTCAAAGTAGGCATTCCCGGTTTTCCAACCTATGAGGATTGGATTTGTCATGAACTGAAAGAAGGTGAAAAAGTCGGTATAGATGGTTCGGTTTTCAGTGTGAATGATGTGAAACGAATGCAGCACAAATTCGATGAGAACAAAATTGAGATCGTATCAGATTTTGATCTGATAGATGAAATTTGGACTAATCGTCCTGACATTCCAACCTCCCAGGTTTTTCTGCATGATGTGAAATTTGCCGGCAAATCTCGGGAAGAAAAAATCGAAATGATCCGAACAGAAATGAAAAAACAAAATTTGGATTATCATCTTCTCACTTCTCTGGATGACATCGCCTGGACTTTCAACCTGCGCAGCAATGAAATCCAAAACAGTCCGGTCACAATTTCTTTTGCAATTATCGGTTTGGATTCTGTTCACCTTTTCATTGATCCCATTAAATTAAATCTTGATCTAACAAGCGATTTGGAATTTTCACTTATCCAATTACATCCTTACGAAGAAATTATTGAATTTCTTTCAAAATTAGAATCCGGAAAAACCATCCTCATCGATCCGAATCGAACTAACATAAAACTGAAAAATGCCATTTCCAAAGAATGCAAAATAGTGGAAAAACCGCATCTTACAACCTTGATGAAATCAACCAAAAACGAATCTGAAATTGCCAATCTTAAACGCTGTCAAATTCGCGATGGAGCGGCAATGGTGAAGTTTTTGTATTGGCTGGATAACAATATCGGAAAGATCAAAATCACTGAAATGGGTGCCGCCGAAAAGCTGGCTGAGATTCGTTCCCAAGGCGAAAATTTCGTCGACCTCAGTTTCAATTCCATTTCTGCCTACATGTCGAATGCCGCCATGATGCACTACGCTCCTTCCCACGAAAATGAAACCGAACTTAAACCGGAAGGTTTTTACCTGATCGACAGCGGCGGCAACTACCTGGATGGAACCACCGACATCACCCGTACCGTTTGCCTGGGCCCCCTCTCGAACGAGATGAAACGTGATTTCACGCTCGTCCTGAAGTCGCATATAGACTTATGTCTGGCGCATTTTCTGGAAGGAACTACCGGTGCTAATCTGGATATTCTTGCCCGTCATCCCATGTGGCAGGAAGGACTTGATTACAAATGCGGAACCGGTCACGGTGTAGGTTATTTTTTGAACGTTCACGAAGGACCGCAGAATTTCAGCCAAAAATTGATCGATGTTCCGTTCAAACCCGGCATGACCACAACCAATGAACCGGGAATTTATAAAGAAAATCAATATGGTCTTCGTATCGAAAATACGCTGCTTTGCGTAGAAGACCGCAAAACAGATTCCGGGCAGTTCTATAAATTTGAAGTCATTTCATTCTGTCCGATCGATTTGGACGGAGTGCTTCCCGAAATGCTTTCTCAAAAACAGAAAAACTGGTTGAACAATTATCATCGGGAAGTTTTCGAAAAATTGTCTTGCGGATTGGCTGCTGAAGAGCTAAAATGGCTGAAAAACCAAACCCGAAAAATTTAATTTTGAGACCGTCGGATTTTCCGGCGGTTTTTTTTGTTGCCATAAAATATAATAATTTTCTTTGTTGAATTAATTTTATTAAGGGGATGATTTTTATGAAAAAAGTCATGTTTGTTTTTTTGTTTTTTTGTTTCGTTTTCAGTTTATCAGCCAATCAGAAATACCCGGATTTTCAGAAGATTGTGCAGAAACAGCACGAATTTCGAAATCAGGAAATAAATTACTTCCGCAGCGTTTATGAACAGCTCTCTGAACAGACTCGTGAGATGGATAACTACGACGTGCGCTACTACCGCATCGATATTGATATTGATTTTGATAACGAATATATCGAAGCTTCCAACCTGATTCGTTTTGACGTTTTGGAAAATAACACAACCGCTATCCAGGTGCATCTTGCCGACTTTCTGGATGTGGACGAGATCGTCATGAATTCCCAAAATCTTTCCTACACTCACCTCGACGGCATCATCGAGATCGATCTGGCTGGAACATTTAATATTGGAGATTTGGTGGAATTGGAGATTTTTTATTCCGGCTATCCCGATGTCCGGTTGGAAGATGGAATAAAATTTGAATCTCATACCGGAGTGCCGGTAGTATTTTCCATGGTCTCTCCCCGCGGAGCCCGTAAGTGGTGGCCCTGCAAAGATACTCCCGCCGATAAACCTGACTCTCTCAATATTTGGATCACTTTTCCCGATCAATACATCTGCGCTTCCAACGGACTTTTGCAGGAAGAAATCTATAATGGCAACGGCACTAAAACCAGCAAATGGCATGAATCTTATCCGATAGCCACCTACCTCACATCCTTTGCTATCACGAATTACCAGCAGCACTCCTTTTTATGGGAATACGGCAGCCACCAGATGATGGTGGATAATTATGTTTACCCGGAAACAGCAACTCCCAGCCTGGCTTTGTATGAACTTTGCGATGGAATGCTCACCTTCCTTTCTGATACTTATGGAATTTTTCCTTTCCTGAACGAAAAATACGGACACGCCACAACTACCAATCTCGGCGCGATAGCCATGGAACATCAAACTTGCACATCTTTCGATGCCGGTTATATCAGCGAACCGGCTTCCGAATATACAATTTGCCATGAACTCGGCCATTCCTGGGCGGGAGACTGCCTCAGCATCGGCAGTTGGAGTCATGTCTGGTTGAAGGAAGGTTTTGCTTCCTACAGCGAAGCTTTATGGGCAGAGCATCTTTATGGAGCGGTCGGCTTGCATGGCTACATGCAATCAGAAGATACCGGCGGCGCTTTGGATGAATGCCTCTACCGCGATGAAACACTGGGAGCAAATCATATTTTCAATATCGTGGTTTACAACAAAGGTTCCTGGACAGTTCACATGTTGCGCGGCGTGTTGGGAGATGAAGATTTCTTTGATCTGATGACTTATTATTTTCAAAATCCCGAATTTCTCTATGGGAATGTTGTAACAGAGGATTTGAAAAATTGCGCCGAAGCAGTGGCCGGATACGATATGGACTGGTTTTTTGATGAGTGGTTCTGGAATTATGGCAGACCCTATTATCAATATACCTACTACACATCTGCCATCGAAGATTCAGTGAAGATAACCTTGAATTCCATCGGCAGCCAGGGTGATCCGTTTTCCATGTTCGTTCCCTTCCAAATTAATGGTGAAGACTTCCGAACCTGGGCAGTGGATGGCTTGAATTATGACACAGTTTATTTGAATGGAAATGTCAATTCCCTGGAATGGGATACTGATAATTGGGTTCTGGATTACGGCTATCTCGAGAAAATTCCGATCCTGGAAGAAGTGGGTGAAAACCGCGAAGGATCAGCCGTGCTCACCTGGGAAGATTTCTTCGATCCGGCCATCGAAGGCTTTAATGTTTACCGCAAAATATCCGGTGAAGATTATGCTCAATTGAACACATCACCCATCACCACTACATACTACTTTGATGATGACGTTACAGCCGGACAGCAATACTTCTACAAAATCGCTGCCGTCTTTGAAAATTCCGGAAATTACATCAGCCGGTTTTCTAATGAGATTTCACTCATTCCGGTCGATTTCACTTTCGACCAAGGCATTCTGCTGATTGATGGAACGCAGGATTATCCCGCCACATCACCCTTTCCCACCGATGAAGAAGTGGATGATTTTTACGATGCAATTTTGGGAACTTACGGCTACACAAGCTGGGATGTGAATGACGACGGCATGCCGCCGCTTACTGAATTTGCCCAATATTCCACTATAATCTGGCACACGGATGACATCGTGAATTTCCCCATTGAAAACGATTTTTATAATATGAAAAGTTACCTATTGGCAGGTGGAAACCTGCTGCTCTCTTCCTGGAAATTGCTCTACAGCCTGCAGCAGAATTTCTGCGAATATTATCTGAATCTTGTAAATCCCGATACTAACGAAATTCCCGACTTCATCGGTGCTTACGGTCAGAATGGTTTTCCTGATATTGTGATCGACACGAGCAAAATTCCGCTGGCTTTCTGGAATAACACTTTGCAATATGTGAATAAATCCGATCCGGTGGGTGGAGCGGAACCGATCTATCTTTACGATTCGGAAAACAACGATCCTGCCTGGGAAAACACTGTATGTGGCCAGAGATTTTATGGAGATTTCAAAGTCTATGTGTTTGGATTTCCGCTTTATTATATGAATCAAAATACAGCAACTCAAATCGTTGACCTGGCGATGCAGGATTTCGGGGAAGTGACAAATTCTCAAAATAATGTTGTGCAAAATGCGAGCATAAAACTTTCCAACTATCCGAATCCGTTCAATCCATCCACAACGATCTCATTTCAATTAAACACCGAAACTGCCGAAAACACCGAGTTAATTATCTATAATTTAAAAGGGCAAAAAGTGAAAACGTTCACGTTCCCAAACGGGAGTTTAGGAACGAGTGAACAAACTCACCAAATCAACCAATCACAAAATCACCAAATCGTTTGGGATGGCACAGACCAAACCGAAAAACCCGTTTCCTCCGGAATTTATTTCTACCAACTGCGCTCAAATGACAAACCGATCGCCACCAATAAAATGATATTAATGAAATAGGAAGAATTCATGCAAAAAATCCTGTTAATTTTAAGCTTGCTGTTCTTTTTGATGAGAAGTCATTTTCTGCTCTCTCAGGCAATTTACATCAACGAAGTGATGTCTTCCAACAGCAACACGATCTTCGATGAAGATGGAGATACTCCTGATTGGATCGAGCTTTACAATGCTGAAACGATGGCAGTTAATCTTGATGGATTTGGTTTCACTGATGACGTAGCTGATCCTTTTAAATGGGAATTTCCCGACATTTCCATTCCATCGCAGGATTTTTTATTGGTCTTTGCTTCCAACAAAAATCGTTCTATCGGCTGTTGGGAAACGATCATTAACTGGGGAGACAACTGGAAATATTTTGTGGGCACGGAAGAACCGCCTACCGACTGGCTGGAAATCGATTTCGATGATTCCAGTTGGAGCGAAGGTCCCAGCGGCTTTGGTTATGGCGATGATGACGATGCCACCATTATTCCCGCCACCATTTCCTGTTATGTTCGTCACATCTTCCAGATTTCCGATTTGAGCAACATTGCTCATGCCCTTTTGCACGTGGATTATGATGACGGCTTCGTTGCCTATTTGAATGAAGTGGAAATTGCCCGGGAAAATATCGGGCAGATCGGTTATATTCCGGCTTACGACGAAACTGTAACCACCGATCATGAAGCACAGATATACCAGGATGGACTGCCGGAAATGTTCAGCATCGACAACTGGCAGGCACTTCTGGTGAACGGCGATAATGTTCTGGCAATCCAGGTTCACAACGTGGACATCTCGTCTTCCGATCTGAGCTTGATCCCGTTCCTGACTTTGGGCTATCATTCCGAACCGCTCAACCCGGTAGGAGTTGCCGCCATTTTGGAACCAACCCTTCCCAGATTGCATACCAATTTCAAGATCAGCGGCGAAGGCGAAACACTTCTGCTTTCGGATGCATTAGGAACTTCTATTGATGAGATTGACGTCGGTAGTTTAGCCACAGATATTTCCTTTGGACGCCAGCCGGATGGCTCAGACGCTTGGTTCATGTTCAATGAAGCTACGCCGGACAGTTCCAACACAACCACGGGATATTTAAGTTATGCAACCGATCCGGTTTTTGATATAGAGGGCGGATTTTATTCCGGTTCTTTCACGTTTGAATTTATCGATATTCCTGTCGGCGAGACTATCTTTTATTCATTGGATGGTTCCCTTCCTGATGAAACATTTTTTCAATATACCGATCCGGTTACGCTCGATTCCACGGTTGTGGTGCGCGCCCGGGCTTTTGCTGCCGGAAAAATTCCCAGCCGGATTATAACCAAATCTTTTTTCATCAATCTCGATCCAATCCTACCAGTAATTTCATTAGTCACCGATCCGATTAATTTCTTCGATGAAAACTATGGAATTTATGTGATGGGTCCTAATGCGCAACCTGATTATCCGTATTATGGAGCAAATTTTTGGGAAGATTGGGAACGCCCGATAAATATTCAAATGTTTGAGCCGGACGAAACCGATGCTTTCCAAATAGATGCCGGAGTGAAGATTTTTGGCAACTACAGCCGTGGTCATCCGCAGAAATCCCTGGCGATCTATGCTCGCGATCAATACGGCTACAGCAGCATCGACTACCAGATATTCCCCGATAAAGACATCGATGAGTTTAATAATATCATTCTGCGCAATTCCGGCAACGACTGGGAATGGAGCATGATGCGGGACGGCTTGATGACTTCCTTGCTGAAAGACACCGGTTTGGACAGGCAGGCTTACCGGCCTTCGGCAGTTTACATCAATGGAGAATACTGGGGAATCCTCAACATTCGGGAAAAGATAAACGAATATTTCATCGAAGGAAATCATGATGTCGATCCGGACAACCTGGAACTGCTGGAAGATGATTCAGTTGTAATCTATGGCGATAACGATCATTACCTGGCTCTGCTGGATTTTCTGGAAAACAATGACATCAGCCTTCCGGAAAACTATGATTATGTCTGCACTCAGATGGACATGGAAAACTATCTGAATTATATGGTGGCAGAACTCTATTATTGCAATGAAGACTGGCCGGGCAGAAACATTAAATTTTGGCGGGAAAATACAGAAGGAAGCAAATGGAAATGGATCATCTTCGATCTTGATTTCGGGCTTGGCTATTGGGGCAATGCAGAATTTGACATGCTGGAATTTGCTTTGGAACCAAACGGTCCAAGTTATCCTAATCCACCCTGGTCAACTTTTTTATTCCGAAAACTGGTAACAAATAATCAATTCGTACACGATTTGGCAAATCTGTTTGCCGATTATATGAATTCTATTTTTAACCCTAACCATTATAATAGTGTGCAGTGGAATCTGCATGATTACCTGGAGCCGGAAATGCAGAATCATGTGCTGCGCTGGGATCATACCATGACCAGTTGGGAAAACGAAATGCTGGTGATGGAGTGGTTTATGGAAGACCGAATTGATTTTATGAAAGTACATATTATGGATCATTTCAATTATCCGGGCATGGCCAATATTTACTTAGATATTTCACCGGAAGATACGGGAATCGTGCAGGTTAATACTTTGGAAATAGATGACTTCCCCTGGACGGGAGAATATTTCCTGCAAAATTCGGTTGTCTTAACCGGCTTGGCTTCACCTGGTTGGGAATTTGCCGGTTGGACGGGAGATATCGTTTCCGACTCCACTTCCATTACCCTCGATATGGCTCAGGATTTTTCTTTTATCGCCTGGTTTGAACCTGTCGGCAGCTTTGCTGATTCCATTGTTTTCAATGAGATCAACTATAATTCTGCTGCCGATTTTGACTCGGAAGACTGGGTGGAAATTTACAACCGAAGTCAAAATGATATCGATATGTCGGGATGGCAGTTCAAAGATTCCGAAGATAATCATGCCTTCGAAGTTCCTGCCGGATTCGTCCTGCCTTCCGATGAATATTTTATACTTTGCCGGGACACCCTGGCATTTCAGACTTTTTTTCCGGGCGTGACGAATTTTCTGGGTAATTTTGATTTCGGCCTCAGCAGCAACGGAGAACTGATCCGGCTGTTCGATCATACCGGCAGTTTGATCGATTCTGTGGAATATGACGATAATTCCCCCTGGCCTGTTGAACCTGACGGCAACGGTCCCACTCTGGCTTTATTAAATCCCAACTGGGATAATTCTCTGGCAGAAAACTGGGCTGCTTCTTCCCAGTACGGCACACCCGGCGAGATCAACGATGTTTATGTGTCTGCCGATGAAGAAATCGTAGCAATATCACACAATCTGCAATTACTTCAAAACTTCCCGAATCCGTTCAATCCATCCACAAAAATCAGTTTTTCCTTGTCGAATGAAAGCAAAGTTAATTTATCTATTTATAATATAAAGGGGCAATTGGTGAAGATTTTGGCGAATGAATTTTTTGATAAAGGAATTTATACAGTGACCTGGGATGGTGAAGACAATACCGGAAAAGCTGTTGCCAGCGGTCTCTATTTTTATAAATTGATTTCGGATGATAATACGAAAAGCCGCAAGATGTTGTTATTAAAATAATTCGAAAGGTATTAACTATCCAAAGGATATAAAAATGAACGTTAGAAATATTCGATTTTTCGTCTTGCTCTTTGAGTTAATTTTTCTGCTGACCGAATTTGCCTTTGCTCAGAATTTGAAGATCAATGAGGTAGTTTCAGCCAATTTCGCTTCCGCCCTGGATGAAGATGGCGATCCTTCCGATTGGATAGAAATCTATAACGCAGATACTTCCCCGCTGAATCTGTTAAATTACGGGCTTTCCGATAACGAAAACAATCTGCAAAAATGGTCTTTTCCCGATATGGTTCTCGAACCTGATGCTTTTCTGCTGGTGTTTGCTTCCGGTAAAGACAGATCATTAACTGCCTACTGGGAAACGATCATCGACTGGGGTGATGAGTGGAAATATTTTGTGGGAACGGAAGCGCCGCCGGAAGATTGGTATCAACCTGATTTTGACGACACTGATTGGCTTTCGGGACCCAGTGGTTTTGGTTATGGCGATGGCGATGATGCAACAATTATTTCCGAAATCGGCAGTAATACTGCTACTTCTGTTTTCATCCGACATGCGTTTGAAGTGACAGATTTAAATAATATTACCGCAGCACTTTTGAATATTGATTTTGACGATGCCTTTGTTGCCTGGCTGAACGGAGTGGAAATTGCCCGTGAAAATATCGGCTTTTATGGCAATTTTCCGGCTTATAATGATTCGGTCGATGTGACGGATCACGAAGCTCAATTATATCAAGGTCAGTTACCCAATCGCTATTTGATTGAAAACACTCAATCTATCCTGCAAGTTGGAAACAACGTGCTCGTTATCCAAACAAATACAATTGATACGGATTTGACGATGATCCCGTTTTTAACGCTGGGTTATGCTACGGAACCGGCAACCACACTGTATGTAAGCCAATATGTTGAGCCGACTCTTCCTTTCCTGCACACCAACTTTAAACTGGGAGATGACGAAATCGTCTATCTGTCGGATTCTGCCGGTAATGAAATCGATCAACTGAGTGCAGAAAATCTGCAATTGGATGTTTCTCTCGGTCGTCAACCGGACGGCAGTCCTGATCTGTTTTATTTTGCCGAAACGACTCCGGCTGCATCGAATTCAACAACTGGTTCTGCCGGTGTTACTCCCGATCCTGTCATCGAGACGCAAGCAGGTTTTTATATGGATCCACAGTTAATCTCAATCTCGGCTGCCGGCACCGGAGAAACGATCTGGTGTTCACTGAATGGCGCAGTTCCTTCCGACACTTCTTCTGTTTCATTTATTTATACGGAACCATTTCAACTCGATTCCACAGCCACCGTTCGGGCTCGCTCTTTCCAAACCGGGTTTGTTCCCAGCCGCACGATCACCAAAACTTTCCTGTTGAACACCGATCACTACATGCCCGTGATCTCGCTCACTACCGATCCTTACAACTTTTTCGATTATTATTATGGAATTTATGCTTTGGGACCAAATGCCACTCCCGGATTTCCCAATATCGGAGCAAATTTCTGGCAGGACTGGGAAAGACCCATTCACCTGGAAATGTTTGAAACAGATCATTCGCTGGTGTTAAACACCGATTGCGGGGTGAAGATCTTCGGTTTTTACAGCCGCGGTCATGCCCAGAAATCTCTGGCTCTCTTTGCCCGTGGTCAATATGGCGACAGCAGCTTTGAACATCAGATATTCGAAGATAAGCCCTATTCATCTTTCCAGAGTTTTGTCCTCCGAAATTCCGGCGGCGACTGGCTGTGGACGAATGTCAGAGACGGATATATGGCTGACAATTTGAAAGATACAAATCTGTCATATCAGGCTTTCCGGCCGGCAGTTTGCTATTTGAACGGACAATACTGGGGCATTTACAACATCCGGGAAAAATTAAGCGAACATTTCTTTGCTTCAAATTTCGGCGCCGATCCCGAGAATATCGACTACCTGGAAAATAATCGCGTACCACTCCTGGGCGATGCTACCTATTATAACCAGATAATGGATTACATCGATACGCACGATTTGAGCGTTCAGGAATATTATGATCATGTCTGCACTTTGCTGGATATCGATAATTACCTCAGCTATGTCGTAGCAGAAACTTGGTATAATAATACCGACTGGCCGGGAGCAAATTACAAATATTGGCGGGAACGAACTCCGAACGGCAAATGGCGCTGGCAAATCTATGATCTGGATTTGGGAATGGGATTGAATTATGAAAATGATCTGAACATGCTGGATTATTTGCTTTCCGGCGAATACTGGGGAAGCCCTTATTGCAATGAACCCTGGGCTACTTATCTCATTAGAAGATTAGTGGAAAATGATGAATTTGTGGAAAAATTAATCTCTCGTTATGCTGATTTCATGAATTCCATTTTCAGGGAAGAACATATTGATGTAACGATAGACAGTCTTTTTGATTACCTTTACGATGAAATGGAATTTCATATGGCGAGATGGGGAGGTGATTTTGACCTCTGGTACAACAATGAACGACTGGTAATGAAATGGTTTGCCACGGGTACTCCCGGTCGTAATGATTATATGCGCCAGTATATTATGGAGCAATTTAATCTGCCTGGTACAGCCGGTGTTTTTATAGACATCGAACCACCCAATACGACTGGAACAGTTCAGGTCAATTCGCTGGAAATCTCCGAATTCCCCTGGGATGGAATTTATTTTCAAACAAATCCGGTATATTTAACCGGACTGGATACGCCCGGCTGGGAATTCGCCGGTTGGTCGGGAGATATTCTATCCGATTCCACTTCCATCACCTTGGATATGGCTCAGGATTATTCACTCATCGCCTGGTTTGAGCCTGTCGGCAGCTTTACTGATTCCATCGTTTTCAATGAGATAAACTATAACTCTGCTGCCGATTTTAATGCGGAAGACTGGGTGGAAATTTTTAACAATAGCCCCAATGATGTAGATATGTCTAACTGGCAATTTAAAGATTCCGAAGATATTCACCTTTTTGAATTTCCGCAGAATTTTATTTTACCGTCTCAGGAATATTTTGTGCTTTGCAGAGACAATGCTGCCTTCCATTCCCTTTTCCCGGATGTTGCCAATTTCATGGGAAATTTTAATTTTGGACTCAGCAGCAGCGGAGAATTCATCAGACTTTTTGATGATACCGGAGTTCTCATCGATTCTGTTTATTATGGTATCGAAGCGCCCTGGCCCAGCCAGCCGAACGGCAACGGACCGACTCTTTCCCTGAAGAATCCGGGAATGGATAACAGCCTGGCAGCCAGTTGGGCCGCTTCTTCCCAACATGGCACACCGGGTGAGATAAATGATGTTTATGTGGCTGCCGATGAAGAAATCGTGGCTCTTTCACCTGATCTGCAATTGCTTCAAAACTTTCCCAATCCGTTCAATCCATCCACAAAGATCAGTTTTTCCTTGCCGAATGAAAGCCGAATAAATTTGTCTATCTACAATATAAAGGGGCAATTGGTGAAGATACTGGTGAATGAATTATTTAATAAAGGAATTTATACTGTAACCTGGGATGGCGATGACAATACCGGAAAATCTGTGGCCAGCGGTATTTATTATTACAGATTATCCGACCGGCATTCAACCCGAACCAGGAAAATGCTTTTATTGAAATAGCCTCAAACTTCCGAATGTTCCCGATTTTTCGGGATCTTCGGAATGTTTGGTGGAGAGCAACATTCGGAAGAACTTCATGCATTTCGAAGTTGCTAAACCTTGCGCAGGCTTCAATCCTCCGCAAGGTTCACTGAATAATAGTATAGGTGAAGAAATGAAATTTTATCAGACAGTTTTTTTGTTGCTGTTTGCAACGATGCTGATGTCTCAGTCAGTTGTACTCAACGAAGCAATGTCCAGCAACGCCATCACAATTCACGATGAGGATGGAGATACGCCGGACTGGATCGAATTGTATAATGCAAGCGGAACTTCCATAAATCTCAATAATTATGGGATTTCCGATGATTTTGCCGATCCGTTCAAATGGACATTTCCCAATACCCCCATGGCAGAAGATGAGAAGTTACTCCTCTTTGCTTCAGGCAAAAACCGCAGATTTTCTCACTTGGAAACGATCATCGACTGGGGCGCTGAATGGAAATATTTTCTCGGCTTTGCCGAACCCCCGGCAGATTGGAGAGAAACTGATTTTGATGATTCAAACTGGTTCTCCGGCCCTTCCGGTATTGGCTTGGGTGACGGTGATGACGCTACTGTAATTCCAATGGTTATTTCCTATTTTATGCGGCACACCTTCACGATCACCGATACTTCCACCATCGTGTACGGATTACTGCATGTGGATTATGATGATGCTTTTGTAGCCTATTTGAACGGAACCGAGATCGCCCGTGCTAATATTGGAACTCCAGGCAACATTCCAGCCTATAACGATTTTGCCGATCAATCAAAAGAAGCTCAAATTTATCAAGGTGGATTGCCGGAGCAATTTTTGATTTTAGATATGAAATCTCTCCTGGTAAACGGTAATAATGTGCTTTGTATTCAAACGCATAATGAAAGCGCAAATTCCAATGATCTAACCATGATACCATTCCTGACCCTGGCAATGACGGAAATTCCTGAAAATCCGGTGGGCCTGGCAGAAATCCTGGCATCATTTCGTCCCCTTCAGCATACAAATTTCAAGATCAGTTCATCCGGTGAAACATTGTACCTGGTTGATGAATCCGGTTCTATGCTCGATTCGCTGGTCATGGGCGAAATTCCTGTAGATGTCTCGATCGGGCTTCAACCTGACGGAGGCGAAGATATTTTTTATTTCAAAGAATCGACTCCCGGTGCAGCAAATACTACAAACGGGTATCAGAATCTTGCAGCGCCGCCCGTATTCAATATCGAAGGCGGTTTTTATACAGGTTCTGTGTCCATTTCGCTTTCCGGCAATCAAACAGGAGAAGCAATCCACTACACTATCGACGGCACAAAACCCAGTAATTCAACTTTTATGTATACAAACCCGATTTCGATCGATTCAACTACAGTGATCAGGGCACGAATTCTTGGACCTAATTCCATTTCCAGTCAGGTTATTACAAACACCTATTTTTTCAATGTGAATCATACTTTACCGATCATTTCTCTGGCTACAACTCCGGCTAATTTTTTCGACTGGAATACAGGTATTTATGTGATGGGACCGAATGCCACTCTCACTTATCCTTATCTTGGAGCTAATTTCTGGCAGGATTGGGAGAAACCTGTCCACGTGGAAATTTTCACCCTCGATGGAACGCGTGATTATGCCTTTGACGCAGGCACCAAGATCATTGGCCGCTGGAGCCGGGGTAAACCGCAAAAATCACTGGGAATTTTCGCTCGCAGTTCATACGGCTTCAGTTCAATTGATTATCAGTTATTTGAAGATAAGCCGATCGATCAATTTGAATCATTTTTACTGCGAAATTCCGGCGGAGACTGGCAATACACACATTGTCGCGATGCTGTGATGACAACGATCATGGAACATGAAAACCTCGACTATCAGGAATATAAACCGGTTATCGTTTATTTGAATGGTCAATATTGGGGGCTTTATAATATGCGGGAAAAAGTCAGCGAACACTTCCTTGCTTCCAATAATCCGGGTGTTGATCCAGATAATATTGATTTTCTGGAAAACGATGCTGTTGTACACGTGGGAGATTCTCTCGATTATCATCAATTGAAGGTTTACATCCAAAATCACGATCTTACCATTCCTGATAATTATGCCTACGTTTCTTCCCGTATGGATATTGAAAATTTCACCAAGTATTTAGCGACAAATATTTATTATGATAACGGCGACTGGCCCCGAAATAATGTGAGTTTCTGGCGGGAACGCCTTCCCGAAGCGAAATGGAAATGGATACTGGACGACATGGATTGGGGTTTCAGTTTCTCCGGCAGTCATAACTGGGACAATAACACATTTGATGACGTGCTCACCGTTAGCTCTGCAAACCTGAATCCTGCCTGGTCAACTTTTCTGATCAGGAGATTAATGACTAATTTAGAGTTCAGGAACGGTCTCATCAACTGCATTGCCGATTATATGAATACGATTTTTCAACCTGATAATGTGATATCGGTCATCGACGGAATATACGATGCCATGTACCCGGAATGGCAAAGGCATGTTGACCGCTGGGCAGATGACAGCCTCTTTGTTTTTTCCATGGAAACCTGGAACGCTCAGATGGATCTTATGCGGCAATTTGCAGTTCAAAGACATATTTGGATGCCGCAGCACATTATGAACACCTTCAACTTGCCGGACTCTGCCGAAGTCACTTTAAATGTTTCTAATCCTGCTCAGGGAAAAATTAAACTTAATTTTCTGAACATCGAGGAATATCCCTGGAGCGGTCTGTATTACGAAGACATTCCTGTAATTCTGAAAGCGATACCAAAACCGGGTTATCACTTTGTGGAATGGACGGGTGATATCGCGTCAAGTGAAGATTCTATCTCAGTTTCTTTAGCAGGCAGTATGAATATCGAAGCTGTTTTCGCCGAGGAATCCGTCCTGCCGGGAGTCATCGTCATCAATGAGATTAATTACAATTCCAGCCAGAGTTTCAATCCCGAAGATTGGGTGGAAATTTATAATTTCAGCGATACTAATACCGATCTTTCCAACTGGATACTGAAAGATGATAATGACCAGAATGAATTCACGCTGCCGGAAGGTTTGATTATTTTAGCGGATTCATTTTATGTTTTATGCCGTGATTCATTGGCATTCCATGCTCTTTTTCCAGAAGTGGAAAATTACCTTGGAAATTGGGATTTCGGTTTAAACGGCAACAGCGACATGGTTAGAATTTTTGATGCTGAAGGCAACCTGGTGGATGCAGTTCTGTATCACGATGAGTCTCCCTGGCCCCCCGAACCGGACGGCAATGGACCTACTCTTTCCCTGCGAAATCCAGGCATGAACAACCAGCTTCCGCAAAGTTGGGCGGCTTCCGGATTATATGGCACTCCCGGTATGATCAATGACGTCTATGTTTCCGCAAATGAACAAATCCCGGGAATTCCTGATAAACTGCTGCTTTATCCGAATTTCCCGAATCCGTTCAATCCGGTAACTACCATCAAATACTCTCTTCCGGCAGATGCAAAAGTTGTTTTACGGATCTTTAATTTGAAAGGACAGCTTACCAAAGTGATGATCGATGCATTCCAGGCAAAAGGAGAGCATTCCATCACCTGGGACGGCACCGATACAAACGGAAAATCCGTTGCCAGCGGACTTTACTTTTATCAGCTTGTTTCAGATAAAAAACAGGTCAGCAGGAAAATGCTGTTATTGAAATGAAAGCAATATTCCCTCTTTTTTCTCCTCCCATGCGTAGGTTTCGACTTGTCGAAATGATCGCTTTTCCGGAGCTTTAGCTTAAGGGAAGTTGAGATTAAAATGAGAAATGAATTCTATAAATTCTGGGGTTTTATATGAAAAAAAACTATGTCTTTGCGAGTTTTCTTCTTGCTGTTACAAACGAAGCAATCTCTATATTTTAATTTAGTTATAGCTTAGATTGCTTCGCAAGAATTCCTTATGTAAGAAAACTCGCAAAGACAGTTCTAAGCAGAATGTTTTTGTAAAATATAAAGGATACAAGTATGAGGGTTAAGAAATTTTGTTTTTTCGTTTTAGTTTTGGCAGTAATTTTATTGCTGGCCGGTTCTATCTATGCGCAAACCCTGAAAATCAACGAAGTGGTTTCTGCTAATTTTAATTCTGCTATAGATGAGGACGGCGATCCTTCCGACTGGATCGAAATCTACAATCCGGACACATCACCTGTGAATTTACTGAATTACAGCCTTTCCGACAGAGCAGATAATCTGCAGAAATGGACTTTCCCTGATATCATTATCGAGCCTGATTCTTTTCAACTGGTTTTCGCTTCCGGTAAAGACAGAACTTTAGTTGCCTATTGGGAAACTATCATAGATTGGGGAGATGATTGGAAATATTTTGTCGGAACTCAACCGCCACCTAATAACTGGCAGGCAATTAATTTTAATGATGCTAATTGGCCTTCCGGTCCCAGTGGATTTGGCGATGGCGATGGCGACGATGCCACAATAATCCCTGAAATTGGAAATTATTTGGCCAGTTCCGTTTTTATCAGGCATTCGTTCACTATGACCGATGTGAACGATGTAGTTGCTGCTCTTATGAATATCGATTATAATGATGCCTTTGTCGCCTGGCTAAATGGAATAGAAATTGCCCGGGAAAATATTGGCTATTATGGTAATTATCCGGCTTTCAACGAACTCAACGATATTTCTTCTCATGATCCTCAAATATACCAGGGTCGTGAGCCAAATCACTATTTGATCGAAAATATTCAATCAATTCTGCAAACCGGCGACAACGTGCTGGCAATTCAAACCAACACTAAAGATAGTGATTTATCAATGATTCCGTTTTTTACACTTGGTTATGCAAGCGAGCCAATTTCCGTACCATATATAAGCCCCTACGCAGAACCAAATCTTCCGAATCTTCACACTAACTTTAAACTTGGAGAGATTGAAACCGTATATCTTTCGAATACTACAGGTAATGAAATAGACCAGCTATCCATAAGTAATCTGCTAATGGATATATCAATTGGAAGACAACCTGATGGGGGCGCGAGTCTTTTTTATTTTAATGAAACAACTCCTGGGGCTTCAAATATAACGACAGGTTTTGGTGGAATGCTTGAAGAACCGATTATTGAACCAGAAGCAGGTTTTTATGATGGTTCTGCTACAATTTCCATTTCTGCTGCAGGTAGCGGAGAAACAATCTATATTTCATTCGATGGCTCCGTTCCTTCTGACACATCTTCTACATCATATATCTATAATCCTGCATTCCAGATAAATACAACAAGAGTTTTAAGAGCCAGGTCGTTCAAACAAGGTTTTGTCCCCAGTCGAACTGTAACAAAAACATTCCTCCTGAACACCAATCACTACTTACCTGTGATTTCTCTTATTACTGATCCCTACAACTTCTTTGATTATAATTACGGAATTTATGTCACAGGACCTAATACCGGTACCGGAGCAAATTTCTGGCAAGATTGGGAGAGACCTATTCATTTGGAAATGTTTGAAACAGATCATTCGCTGGTATTAAACACTGATTGTGGTATTAAAATCTTTGGTTTTGCCAGCCGTGGATTTGCTCAGAAATCATTGGCACTTTTTGCACGGAGTCAATATGGCAACAGCAGCTTTGAGCATCAAATATTCAAAGATAAGCCTTATTCATCTTTCCAGGGTATTGTTCTTAGAAATTCCGGTGGAGATTGGTTATGGACTAATATCAGGGATGGATTTATGGTGTCCAACCTGAAAGATACAAACCTGGCTTATCAAGCTTTTCGGCCGGCAGTTTGCTATTTGAACGGAGAATATTGGGGAATATATAACATTCGTGAAAAGCTAAATGAACATTTCTATACATCTAATTTTGGTGTTGATCCCGACAATATTGATTACCTTGAAAATCATCGGCGTCCGATTATAGGGAATACAACATACTTTGACCAGATGATGGATTACATCGACACACACGATTTGAGTATTCAGGAATATTATGATCATGTCTGTACTTTGATGGATATTGAAAACTTCATCAGTTATCAAGTAGCAGAATTATGGTACAACAATACCGACTGGCCAGGTGCAAATTATCGCTATTGGCGGGAACGAACACCTGATGCCAAATGGCGCTGGCAAATCTTTGACCTTGATTTTGGCATGGGTCTGAATTACGATAAACATTTAAACATGCTGGATTATGAACTTTCAGGAGAAGACTGGGGCAGTCCTTATCGAAATGAACCCTGGGCCACTTATCTCTTCCGAAGATTAGTGGAAAACGATGAATTCATTGAAAAACTTGTAACTCGTTTTGCTGATTATATGAACACCATTTTTCAGGAAGAGTATATGACAGCAAAAATTGACAGCACTTTTAATTACCTTTACCAGGAAATGGAAAACCACATGATAAGATGGGGCGGTGATATTGATGGCTGGTATAATAATGAAAGATTAATAATGTTGGATTTTACAACAGCTCCGCACAGCCGAAATTATTATATGCGACAATTTATTGTTGAACAATTCAATTTGAACGGTACGTTCAATATCTCCGCAGATGTATATCCTGCTGAAAGCGGCACAATCCAAATCAGCAGCGTTGTGCCGGATTCCTTACCCTGGGAAGGAGTTTATTTTCAAGATTACCCCGTGATTGTGAAGACAATTCCTGCCGATGGCTATCGATTCATCGGTTGGACAGGAGACGTTGTTTCCGCCTCTTCCACTATCTCGCTTCAGGATACTGTCGATATTGCCGTTATTGCAAATTTCGAAGAAACCAATTATGAACCAGAATTGTTGCCTGTGATCAATGAAATAAATTATAATTCCAGCGATCTGTTTGCTGCCGGTGACTGGGTGGAAATCTACAATCCTGCCAGCGAGAAATTTGATCTTTCCGGCTGGCATTTCAAAGATTCCGATGACGCTCATGATTTCATCTTTCCTCAAAATTATATTCTGGGAGCTAAACAATACATTGTTATTTGCCGTGATTTAGAGGCATTTACGACGAATCTTCCTGATGTAACAAATTTTCTGGGTCAATTTGATTTCGGCTTGAGTAGTACAGGCGAATACATCAGACTGATAGACAGCACTATGGTTCTCATAGATTCTGTTTATTATGGTGTGGAAGATCCCTGGCCCACAGAACCAAATGGCAGCGGTCCAACTCTTTCTTTGAAAAATGCGAAAATGGATAATACTTCAGCAGTGAGCTGGTCCGCATCCAGCGGTAATGGCACTCCAGGTGAACAGAATGACAACTGGGAACCATATCCGGCTCCTTTTTCAGATAAACTGAAAATCATGCCGAATTACCCAAATCCATTTTCGATTTCTACAAAAATTATCTATTCCCTTCCGCAAGATGGCAAAGTTGAATTGTCTATCTATAATTTGAAAGGACAATTAGTGAAAAAACTGGTCGATGAAATTCAGGAAACCGGCTCTTATACGGAAACCTGGGATGGCAGGAATCAGCAGGATAAACCGGTTGGCAGTGGAGTATATTTTTACCAGATCCGCTATCATGGCAGCAGCAAAACAAAAAAGATGATTTTAGTGAGGTAGTATAATAATTATGTCATCTTATTTATTTGAATCGAAATGCTTGACATTTAAACGAATGTTTATGCTAGTATTCCGGTGTGGGAAATGGTAGTAAGTAGGAGGAAAGATTTTACAGAGAAAGAAGCAAATAGACGCCTCGTTTAAATCCAGAATATATCATCACCGATCCTACCGACAGCTGCCAAAAGCAAAAGCGGGACAAACCGTTATGGATTTTCTGATCTGCGCTATTTTGGTTGATGTGATTATTCTCATTATCTATCCTTCACTTACTTACTCCGTCAG
>JAUSOT010000181.1 GCA_030656075.1 Candidatus Cloacimonadales bacterium | reverse complement strand
AAGTTGACAGGAATAAGTGTGAAAATAATCTACGGATTGCACGAAGAAATCGAAGGAAGGGAAAACTCATTTTCTGTTTTCTCTTCTTTCGAATTTATTTGTAACAGTCTCAGGGGACATTTGGCACTAATGTAAATAAACAAAACCTTGCGAAGGTTTTCGAACTATCTTTGATTCTTGACCTTCGCAAGGTTGATAGGTTTTGTGGGGTATAGTTCTTTATAATATGTAATAATTGTCTTTCTGACGCCTCTGGCACGTCGTTCTCAGGAAGAATCTCAAAAAGAATTAGATGTAAAGCTGAAAGAAATTCCAGGAGATTCTTTGAAAGTAAAGCTGAGGGATTCCTCAGAAAGACTGTCGAAATGATTCATACTGTCATTGCGAGGTCTCTAACACAGGAATTCTATCGCGGCAATCTATTATTTCAATGCGCAGTAGAGATTGCTTCGTCCGAAGCCGCAGCAAGAGCGCTCGCAAAGACATAATTGGAGAAAAATATATGAAAATCGTAATTTTAATTTTAATTTTAATGATTGCTTTCACTTCACTTTTTGCTGAAACGATCTGGCAGGATGATTTTGAGGAAAGCACCGGCTGGACTTTGAGTGGTGAATTCGAAATCGGACAACCTCAGGGTTTGGGAGGAGAACACGGTCTTCCAGATCCAGTAACGGCTTATGCCGGACTGCAGGTACTCGGAGTCGATCTGAACGGCATTGGTGGTTATCCGGGAGATTATGAAAATAACCTGGGAACAGATGAATATTCCGCTGTTTCGCCTGTCATCGACTGCAGTGAATTTCTGAATATTCATTTGTCTTTTATGAAGTGGCTGAACGTGGAACAGCCTGCTTACGATCATGCCTACATCGATGTGAGTGGCGATGACGGCACTACCTGGGTAGAAGTTTGGACAAATGCCGCCACAATCACCGACAACTCCTGGACTATGAGCAACTATGACATTTCCGCCAGCGCAGATCTGAAAGAAAGTGTGCGAATTCGTTTCACGATCGGGCCTACTGACGGCAGTTGGCAATATAGCGGTTGGAATATTGATAACCTGGTAGTCACCGGCGATCCGCTTGTTTACGGTGCGATTGAAGGAAATATCGTTGATTCCACCAACGGCAATCCGGTTCAATTCGCCCAGGTTGCCAGTCAATACGGCAATGCTCTTTCCAATGAAGAAGGTTATTTTCTGCTAACTGGCATTCCGACCGGAAACCGCACTATCACCATAAATGCCTTAGGATTTTATCCTTATGAATTTGAGAATATTTTGGTTACGGAAAACGACACAACTTATGTGTTGTGTGAGTTGATTGAAAATCCTGATACCCCGCCCTCACCGCAAAACCTGGAAGCGGAAGTGATCGAAGAAAACAATGTTCAATTAACCTGGGAAGCTCCAGCTACAAGAGATATTCTGCTGGCTTATAATGTGTATCGAAATGGTTATCTAATTGTCAGCGTGCTGGAAGAAGAATTTTTGGATTTGAACCTGGTGAATGGAATATATGAGTACTTTGTGACGGCTGTTTATGATACAGGCGAATCATTCCCTTCCAACCTGGTAGAAATCGAAATCAATGAAACCGGAAATGATGATGGATTGATTGCTCCCGAAGTGAAATTGTGGAATTATCCTAACCCGTTCAATCCATCCACCACAATATCTTTCAGTCTAACCACAGAGAGCACAGAGAACACAGAGTTGGTAATCTATAATTTGAAAGGTGAGAAGATAAAGACTCTGGACTGCGGTAACCGTGTTACTGCTAACGCGAGGGACTCGCGTTCTACTCAATCCGTTGTCTGGAACGGCACCGATGAAGCTGGAAAGCCGGTAACTTCCGGAATATATTTTTACAAATTGAAATCAGGAAATCTGGAAATCAGCCGGAAGTGTATTCTTTTGAAGTAAGAAGTACATTTCCAGATAAGATAAAAAAACTGGTGGATTTTGTATGATTAAAAAGATTTTTTTTCTATTCCTTCTTTTGATCACTTCAAATCTACTGCTTGGTCAGAATAGCGTAGATAGTCTAAAAACCGCTCTAAATAAAGCAGTTGGCACAAACCGGGTAAAAATCCTGAATTCCTTATCGGCGAAGCTAATCGACAGTTCACTGGAAGAAAGCAGAACATACATTGATCTGGCCTTGAAAGAAGCTAAAGAAAACAGCAGGGAAAAGGTGCAGGCCTTCTACAATTTGGGAATTTACTTCAAAGAACAAGCGGAATTCGATTCCGCTTTCGATAATTTCCAATTCGCTCTGCAATTAGCTGAACAAAACAATTTCAAAGAACTTCTTCCCAGAATACATAACGGATTGGGCATTGTCTGGTACAAACGCTCCGATTTTGATCAAGCTTTGAGACACTATCGAAAAGCAGTGAACCTCGCAATTGAGATCAATGCTGAAGAAGCGAATACTCCCCGTCTTTTGAATATCGGTAAAATTTATTATTATCAGGGAGATTTTAATAATGCCCTACTTTACTATCAGAAAGCTGCCGAGAACAGTGAACAGTTTTCCGATGAGATTGGAAATGCCAATGCTTCCAAAGAAATGGGAACGATTTATAACCGGTGGCAGAAATATCCGGAAGCAAAAGAATATTACCTCAAAGCCCAGCAAATATATGAAAATCTGGGAGATTTGAAACAAACTTCGATTGTTTTGAATGAGTTGGGAATAATTTCCCGCAATGAAAAGGATTATTCCAAAGCAATCGAGTACCAGGAAAAGTCTTTAAAAATTAAGGAAAAAATTGGCTATAAATACGGTATCGCAGCTTCATTGAATGGATTGGGAATTTCCTATAAAAACCTGCGCGATTATCAGAAAGCTCTGGAATATTACCAGAGAGCAGTAAATATTCAGAGAGAAATCAGTGACGAAATGGGTGTTGCTGCTACTATCAGTAATATCGGCTTGGTTTATCAGGCTATGGGAAACAATGAAGAAGCACTTAAATACTTTTTGGAAAGCAATGAAATGGCTAGAAATATTGGTTATAGTCAGTTGATCATTAATAACTTGCAGGCAATTTCAGATGTTTATTCCCGCCAAAAAAACTTCGAACAATCGCTGCTCTATTTCAGCCGCTCAGTGGCACTGAAAGACTCCGTTTTCAATGAAGAAAAACATAAACAATTTGCTGAAATGCAGACCAAATACGAAACTGTGAAAAAAGAAAAAGAAAATGAACAACTGAAGCATGATCTCGTTTTTGAAAAATTAGAGACTTCCCGTCAGAAAGCACAGCGTAATTTTTTGTTGCTCGTGATCGTTTTGATCTTGGTTTCAGCTTTATTAATTTATATTCAATACCGTCTTAGAACCAAAGCTTTCCTGGCTTTGCAAAAAGCAAACGAAGTGATCATGGAACAGAAGAAAGAACTTGAGATCATGAACAAAACCAGGAATAGATTCTTCTCGATCATCGCCCATGATCTGCGCAATTCGATCGGTTCTACCCAGATGGGCGTCGAACTGCTGGAAGATATTGAAGAATTGGATAAAGCTGAAATGTCGTTGGTGTTGGAAGAATTAAAAGGTTCGGTAGAAAATTTAGCAAATCTATTGGAAAACCTCTTGGAATGGGCCCGTATCCAGATCGGCAGAATTCATGTGGAACCGGTTGATTCCAATTTAGCAGAAATTTTGGATGATGTTCTTTTGACTTTGAAAACCAAACTGGAACAAAAGAACCTGAACTTGATATCTGATATTCCACCATCTGCCCTGGTTTTTGCCGATCGGAATATGATTTATTCCATCCTGCAAAACCTGCTTTCCAATGCGATCAAATTTTCTTTGGAAAAGGGAGAAATCATAATCCGGCAGAAAATTGATGACAAAAATATCGAGATCAGCATTTCTGATAATGGGATTGGAATAAGTGAAGATAAACTTTCCCGGCTGTTCAGAGTCGATGAGATCGTCTCGACGCCGGGAACAAATTCCGAAAAAGGAACCGGATTGGGTTTGATTTTGTGCAAAGAATTTGTCGAGAAAAACGGCGGTGAGATCAGCCTGGAAAGTACTCTGACAGAAGGTACGACTGTCAGATTCACTTTGCCGAAAATGGCCAAAATCTGATCTTTTAAAATCCAGGAAAATGAATGAATAAAATATTGATCGTCGATGATGATAAGATCGTTGTTCTGACCTTATCAAAATTGCTGAAAAAAGCAAATTATGCAACGCTGATGACCTACACCGGGAATCAAGCTATCTCTGCTATGATCGAATTTGAACCCGATCTTGTGCTGCTCGACTTCAAGCTTCCCGATATGAACGGTTTCGAGATCTTAACAAAACTGAAAGATATTAACCGGAAAGTAGCAGTGATCATGATAACTTCCTTCGGAGATGTACGAAAAGCGGTGACTGCCATCAAACTGGGAGCGAATGACTTCTTCACCAAACCTTTTGATAAAGATGAAATTCTACGGGTGGTGGAAAATATTTTTGCCGCTCGCCGCAAACAAGAAATTCATACTTTCAATGTGACCGAAATGATGGGAAACAGCGAACCTCTGCAGAAAGTGCTGCATGATATCGAAAGAATTTATGATCAAAATATCACGGTGTTTCTGGAAGGAGAAACCGGCACCGGTAAAGAGCTTTTTGCCCGGATGATCCACAATCGCAGTTCCCGTCGCCAAAAACCTTTCATCGCTGTCGATTGCGGAGCAATTCCCGAAAGTCTGTTTGAAAGCGAACTTTTCGGTCACACCCGAGGTGCTTTCACCGGAGCAATCGGAGCGAAAAAAGGAAAATTCGAACTGGCCAATGGCGGCACATTATTTTTGGATGAGATCAACAGCTTGCCGATGAACATGCAGCCCAAATTTCTGCGTGCTTTGCAGGAAAATGAAATCCAGAAACTCGGTGATGAAAAGCCGACCAAAATAGATATCAGGATCATTGCTGCTTCCAATAACAACATTTACAAAGACGTACAAAATGGCTCTTTCAGGGAAGATCTGTTTTATAGAATTCATGAATTCAAGATCGATCTACCCACTTTGCAGCAGAGAAAAGATGACATCATGGTAATCGCAGCATATTTCTTGAAAGAGATAACGGCGGATTACAAAAAAGACATCAACGGTTTCACATCAGCTGCCGTTGAGCAATTGGAGCATTATTCCTGGCCGGGCAACATCCGAGAATTGAAAAATGTGATCAAAAGCGCTGTTCTGCTTTCTGATTCTTCCGAGATCACCAAAGATCATCTCATCCTCAAAAACATCAGAAAAAACATGGATGCTCTTGTTGATGAAGAGGACATAGTAATAGATAGATTTACTTCCAAAACCGAAGAAGACATCATCCGAAAAGCGCTGCAAAAAACCAAATACAACAAAACCGAAGCAGCGAAATTGCTGGGCATCAGCCGCAGCCTGTTTTACAAAAAACTGGAAAATATAGAACTCTAAGCAAATCGTCCGATCAGAAGACGTTTTGTGTTTTAAAAAGACAATTTGTCCATAAAACTAATGCTTCATACTATCTTCCGAAAATTATACAAAATATTCTAACATTCTGTTTATCAAATAGATAGAAAACATGTTTTCTTTTTCCACACCGCAAAATCTCAACTGGCATAGGAATGGCTATAGTATCGTTAGAAAAGAATTTAAAAGTGAGGTAATTAAAATGAAAAAGATGGTTTTTATTTTAGCTGTTTTGATAAGTATGGTTAGTTTAAATGGGGCGGACGGGTTTGCCAATGGATTAGGGACAGAACTTAATCCGTATCAAGTTTCGTCACCAGCAGAGTTAAATCTTGTTCGTAATTTTCTCGGGTCGGGTTATTCCACTAAATACTTCAAGCAAACAGCTATCATTGATCTTACCAGTTACTCAAATTGGACTCCAATAGGGAGTTTAGGTAGTCCAATCTATAATTCATCTTTCTATGGTAGCTACGATGGAAATGACTTAGAAATATCAAATTTAACAATTAATCGTTCCACTATGGATCTTGGATTATTTGGTGTTCTTAAAGAAGGTGAGATCAAGAACGTTAAATTAGTGAATTGTTCAGTTATTGGCAGTAATCAAAGAATTGGTGCATTAGTCGGATTAAATAAGCAAGGTGATATTCTAACTTGCAGTTCCAGTGGTGTTGTAAATGGAACAGGAAATTATCAAAACCATTTTGGAGGACTAATAGGTCGAAATGAAGAAGGTACTGTTAGTAATTGCTATTCAACTGCAACAGTTTCAGGATATTACCATACTGGTGGATTAATAGGAAATAATTATTCAGGTAATGTGTCCTCTTCATATGCTACAGGCTCTGTTACGGGTGCAAACCAACACACAGGCGGTTTAATAGGTAGCTGTTCAGATTCTGAAATAATTTTCTGTTATGCGACCGGAAACGTTTCCAGCACTCGAGCAAATGTGGGTGGTTTGATAGGAGATACTTTAGGAAACGCTACCAGCAGCTCAAAAGTCATTCAGTGCTATTCAACCGGAAACGTTTCGTATATAGGAACTGCTGCACAAGTATCTTATGCGGGGGGCCTTATTGGGACTAATCTAGATACTTGTGTAAGTGATTGCTACTCCTCTGCTTCCGTCACTAGTACGGGAACCACTGTGGGTGGATTGGTTGGAAGAAATCATACACAGTTTTATTCAAGTATTATCGAGAACTGCTATTCTTCAGGCTCTGTATCAGGAAGTTCGATTATAGGTGGATTTGCGGGTGCCAACACACAGGTTTCCTCACCATCTTCTTATATATACACCAGTTTTTGGAATGTAGAGACGGATGGTATTGAAGGAAATTCAAGCGGTGATGATAACTTTGGAGCCACCGGCAAAACAACAGCCGAAATGTCCACGGATGCACTTAACTCACCGAGCATTTACCTGAATGCTGGATGGGATTTCAAGGGTGAATCCGATAATGGTGAAAATGAAATATGGAATATAGGAAATGGGAGAATTTTTAATTACCCATATTTCGATTGGCAATATCCGGACGATCCGTCAGCCTTTACTATTACGCATTCAACTCAATCCGTTCCAGCTATTCCTGATCCCGATCCGATAGAATTCGCCAGTTTGGGTGTAACAATAGATTTTTCTGGTGTATCGGGAGCAACCGGATCAAATGATGTAACTATCAGCAAGTATATTGAACAACCCACAAACTTAACTGGTTTAATCGGCTCTGAAATCAGCGTTAGTGGTATAAGTTATCTATTCACCAATAATACCGGTTTCACTTTTACATCTATTGTTCAATTCCTGGTAAGTGAAATAAGCGGTGTGAATACAACATTATTTGCCGAACTGGAAGACGGCACAGCTACAACTCTGAAAATGTGGAAACGGTCGGAATATGGAACCGGAGTTTTCACCGATCAAGGTTTTATGCTTTATAATGATGGAACAGACAATGTTAATAACACAGCAGACGATTTTCTTTACGTAGCAGGAATCAATGGCTTCAGTGAATTCGCTTTTTCTTCCGACGGAGATCATCCGCTACCCGTTATACTTTCCAGCTTTTACGTAAACTATGAAAATGGTGAAAACATCATTCACTGGACGACCCAATCCGAAAACGACAACCTGGGCTTTAACCTGTATCGAAGTGATCTTGCCAATGGCTTTGAAGAAGACAATTATTTTCAGATCAATTCAGATTTAATATCTGGCATGGGAACTTCGTTCATACCTTCTTTCTATTCCTTCACGGATGAATATTTAGTTTTTGGCGATCATACCTATTACTATTGGCTGCAGAGTGTTAGCACGAACGGAGAACTGGAATTGTTCGACCCGGTTTCAATCGAAATACCGTTGGCAGGTGAAATTATTACTGTCATTTCCGAGTTTACAGTTGTTTTTGAAAATTCAGGCCCTGTTCTGAGTTGGACTTCTGACTGCGAAACCGATAATCTGGGTTACTTTGTACATCGCAGTGAAAACCAGAACGGCTTTGTGCTGGATGATTATCTTCAGTTAAATGCCGTCATCATTCCAGGCATGGGCACCACAGCCTTTACCACCAACTACACCTTTACGGATGAGAATTTCGTGATTGAAGGACACACCTACTACTACTGGCTGCAAAGCCTGAGTACAAGCTCGGAAATGGATATCTATGGCCCGGTTTCTCTGGAAATTCCGATCCAAGGGGAAATACCCACAACCATCTTTGAAACTTATCTCAATCCCAACTATCCGAACCCCTTCAATCCCGAAACAACCATTGAGTTCAATGTAAAAGAGAACGAGATTGGAATTTTATCGATCTATAATTTGCGCGGCGAAAGAATCCTGAAAGAAACATTTACTGCCGGGAATCATCAATATCATTGGATTGCAGAAGGTCTTGCTTCCGGGATTTATTTTTATAAATTGACGTCTCCGACTACGAACATGATGAGGAAAATGATCCTGTTGAAGTAACATACAGCGACGTTGCATGTCGCTGATAATCAGTAGCATCCGATGTTACTGTACAATGATATCGAGTCTTTTGGGAGCATTATGATTCGAGACTAAAATATGGCGCAGAAGATTCGGCGGATCGGAAAAACAACGACCTGTTAATTGATTCAAAGCAGGTTGTTAGATAATGCTTTATGGGAGGTCTTATGAAAAAAAGATTTATACTCTTAGCCTTACTGCTGACTGCAGTAGGCGCTTTTGCTCAGGCACCGGATTGGCAGTGGGCAGCTCAAGCCGGTGGTAGCAGTAATAATGATTACGGACGTTCAATCACAATCGATGATGCAGGGAATTCTTATGTTACAGGCAAGTTTGGTAGTACCGCTACCTTTGGTGCTTTTACTCTTACAACCAGTGGAAACTCTGATATTTTTGTAGCAAAGATGGATGCCGATGGAAATTGGTTATGGGCAAACCAATCTGGCGGAACTGGCTATGGAAATGACGGATTAGGCATCGCAGTAGATAATTTTGGGAACTGTTTTGTGACTGGATATTTTCAGTATACTGCAACTTTTGGTGCCTCTTCTCTATCAAGTGAAGGAGCCATCGATATTTTTGTGGCAAAGTTAGATGCAGATGGAAACTGGCTATGGGCAATCCAATCCAGCGGAATAAGCTATGGAAATAAGGGGCGTGGTATCACAATAGATGGCATCGGAAACATTTATGTGACCGGGTATTTTCAGGAAACAGCAACTTTTGGTGCCTATTCTCTCACAAGTTATGGAGAAACCGATATTTTGGTGGCAAAGATAGATTCGAATGGATACTGGCTTTGGGCATCTCAAGCTGGAAGTACTTCGGGTGAATATAGTTGTGGAATCACTATAGGTAGTGCCGGAAGCAGTTATGTGACTGGATTTTTTAATGGAACAGCAACCTTTGGCGCCTATTCTCTTACAACCAGTGGTAACACTGATATTTTTGTGGCAAAGATAGATTCTAATGGAGACTGGCAATGGGCAGTTCAAGCCGGCGGATACTGGGGTGATATTAGTCGGGCAATCTCTACAGATGCTGCCGGAAACAGTTATCTGACAGGTTCATTCAATACTTCTGCTACTTTTGGTTCCTTTTCGCTCACCAGTTTCGGAGGCACTGATATCTTTGTAGCAAAGATAGATGCGAATGGAGACTGGCAATGGGTCGCTCAAGCCGGAAATTATAATTATGCGGATGAAGTAGGATACGGAATTATCACAGATATGGATGGAAATAGTTATGTCACTGGAATGTTTTGTTATTTTGGCAATTTTGGCTCTAATCTGATCACCGGCAGCGGAGATAATGATGTCTTTGTAGCGAAGATCGATACCGATGGCAATTGGCTTTGGGCAACTCCCGCCACTGCAGATGATGACAATATTGCTATCTGTGTGGATAATACCGGGAAGAGCTATCTTACCGGCAGTTTTGTTAATACCGCTGTCTTTGGCAATTATTCTCTCTCCAGCAGTGGCGTAAGAAACATTTATGTAGCAAAATTGGGAAGCGGTACGGCGGTTGATCCTGAAATAATTTCTGCCTCCTGCACACTTTCCAACTACCCCAATCCGTTCAATCCATCCACCACGATTTCGTTTGATTTAAATACTGAAACTTCCGAAAATATCGAATTGGTGATTTATAATTTGAAAGGTGAGAAGATAAAGACTCTGGTCTGCGGTAACCGTGTTACCACCAACGCGAGGGACTCGCGTTCCACTCAATCCGTTGTCTGGAACGGCACCGATGATACTGGTAAACTTGTAACTTCCGGAATATATTTTTACAAATTGTCTTCTCCGACAATTAATATAACGAGGAAGATGATTTTATTGAAATAATCAGCTTGAAACAAATACAAAAATCCAGCTCTCTTTTTGGGAGTGCTGGATTTTTTTTATTTAATAATCTGGATTTTCTTCAAAAGCAGGTTTTGAAAATAGACCAATCTTCAATTGGAATTAATTTCTTACAAATCCTGAAAGGATTGAATGTTAATAACCATAGATGAAATCTATGGAAAAGAGATTCCGGAACCTTCCCAATCCTGAAAAGGATTGAACGTAAATGATCATAGATGTAGTTCCCGTAATTCAACTCTTTCAGAGTTGTTTTATTTTGGTTCCATCCCACAAGATTCTCTTATGGTTATTAACATTCAACTCTTTCAGAGTTCACTTCTGTTCCTTGTTCCTATCCAGCACCTATTTTTTTGATTCAAATACAATTCTTCCAAATAGGTCTGGATAGGAACACAATCGATAAAGAAATTGCATTTGAATTTCATCTGTTTTCCACAAGAATCAAAGTGAAACTTTTCCGAATTCAACGTCCATTACATCAATGACATCAACTCATGCACATCGCTGCCTTCAAAGATGATATCAGCACATTCCTGGTAGAGATGATTTCTGTCTCCCCAAAGCTGATGTAATTCACCTTCCGTTCTTTGAATAACGATTGGTCGATAGGAATTTGCGATGCGGGAACGGATCACATCCCAGGATGGATTCAGCCAGATGACCAGATTATCAGAATTCTTTAGAAACTTCCGGTTTTTTTTATCGAGGATGATGCCGCCGCCGGTGGATATCACACCTGGTTCATTCCAATTCTGCAGAATTTCAGCTTCGATTTCCCGGAATTTTGCTTCTCCCAATTCAGAAAAAATCTCGTTAACAGGTAATTCAGCTTTTTTTTCGATTTCCAGATCGAGATCATAGAATTCCGTTTCCAGATCATTTGCCAACAGCTCTCCCAGATAGGTCTTTCCCACTCCCATAAAACCGATCAGAAATATCTTTTTATTATTCATCATCACACCTCTTTCGTTACAAAGAAAAAGGCGACCCCAAATGGCCGCCTTAGTTATCTTTCAATGCATGATTTTGTTATTCGTCTATTTTTTCTTCTTCTGTTTCTTCGACAACTTCAGTTTCCTCAGCAGCAGCTTCTTCAGTTATTTCGACTTCTGTAGCAATCGGTTCTGCCATTACTTCCGTTTCTTCAACATTTGGTTCATCAACAACTTCGACCTCTTTGGAATCCGGCTTATCCATATAGTCGTCATCATCTTCCATACTGTTATCTTCATTCTCAACTAAAGTTTCCTTGATCGCACGTCGTTTTTCAGTTTTTTCATGGATTCTGTTCAAGTGCGTATCGATGTAGTTCTGAAGTTCGCCACCCTCTTTGGCAAAATAATAAGCTTTCACACTCAGGATCAATCTTCTGTTTTCCAGGTCGAGTTCGATGATCTTGAGAGGAAGTTCTTCACCTGCTTCAAAAGCCATGCCGGCTTTTTTCAGTCCTGGTATTGCCAGGTGGGAAAGCGGAACAAAACCTTCCACGACGTTACCGTCAACTTCCACATCGACCAATACGCCTTTGGAAATAAGTTTCACAACTTTCGCTTTCAATTCGGTATTGATCGGCAGTCTTTCATCAAGTCTATTCCAGGGATCTTCAGCCAGTTGTTTCACGCCGAGTGCGATCCTGTGCAGGGTTTTATCGATAGAAAGGACTTTCACTTCCAGTTGTTGTCCTTTTTTATACACTTCTTTGGGATGGTAAATTCGTTTGGTCCAGGAAATATCGGAAATGTGGATAAGTCCTTCAATATTTTCCTCGATTTCAACAAAAACTCCAAATGGTGTGATGCTCTTCACGGTTCCTTTTAAAAGTGAGCCGATCGGATATCTTTCTTCAATTGTGAGCCAGGGATTGGCTTCCATCTGTTTGATTCCCAGCGAAATCCTTTTTTCTTCTTTGGAAGTGGCAAGAACTATCGCTTTGATCGAATCGCCCAGTTTGAGCAGTTGTTTAGGATGCTTGATCTTTTTCGTCCAACTCATTTCCGAAATATGAACCAAGCCTTCCACACCGGATTCGAGTTCTACGAATACACCGTAGTTGGTTATATTCACAACTTTCCCGGAAATAATTGTTCCTTCGGGATATTTGGCTTCGATATTTTCCCAGGGATGCGGAACAAGCTGCTTGAGACCAAGCGAGACTTTATTTTGTTCTTTATCAAAATTAAGAACTTTCACTTTCACTTTATCTCCGATATTCAACATATTGGACGGGTGTTTAATGTGTCCCCAGCTCATATCGGTGATATGCAAAAGGCCGTCGATGCCGCCGAGATCGATGAAAGCGCCGTAATCGGTGATGTTGCGAACTTCACCGTCCAGTTCGGTTCCTTCCACGATTACTTTTCTCAGTTCTACCAATTTTTCTTCTTGCTCTTCGATGATCACTTTCTTTCGGGATACAATAATATTTCTTCTTTCTTTATCTATTTTCAGTATCTTGAAATCGGCTTCTTTGCCGATAAATTGATCCAGGTTTGGTATTGGTTTTGTGGAAATCTGTGAGCCTGGCAGGAATGCTTCCAGTCCGTCGATTTCTACGATCATACCGCCTTTCACTCTGCGTCGCAGAATACCTTTCACAGATTCATTCAGCTTGGAAAGCTCTTCGAGTTTATCCAGATTCAGATAAAAATCCGCTTTCTTTTTTGAGAGTTTGAGTCGTCCTGATCCATCTTCCATAGAATCGATGTAAACCCGGATTCTGGTGCCGAGTTCCGGCAAGGTGGAATTCGTGAATTCACGAATCGGAATAGCACTTTCGGATTTGAAGCCGATATCGACCAAGACGTATCTTTCATCAACTGTAACCACAGTTCCCTCTACGATCTTGCCGGCATCGAACTTGCTGAAATGTTCGTCCAACAGGCTCATCATGTCCATTTCGTCTTTTTTCGGTTTGACGAGTTTTTCCTTTTTAACCGGTTCTTCCACTGGTTCAGCTTTCACATCTGTCGCTTCCACAGGTTTTTCTTCGGGTTTTTCTTCTTTTACCGGATCAGCAATTGGTTTAACTTCTCCCTCTGGTTTTTCAACAGGTTTCTCTTCTTCCAAAACTTCAGATTCCTCTGGTTTTTCGTCCTGTACCAATTCTTCTTTTACAACTTCATCAACCTTAACTTCGCTCCGGATATCTTCTTCCACAGCTTGTTCTTTGATTTCTTCCACAACAACATCATTGGCAGGATTTTTTACATCCTTTACTTCGTTTTGATCGTTAGCAATCATTATTCCTCCTTGAAACCGGGAATATCTTCGATATTTTCGACTATTTTATCTATATTCCCCATACATTTTAAAATTTTATTATAAACTTCCACAATTATCCAGTCGGGTGTGGAAGCTCCAGCCGTAATTCCTATCCTGCTCCTGTTTTCAAACCATTTTTCTTCAATTTCACGCTCTGTCTCAATGTGGTATGTCTCTACATAATTCTCGCTAATTTTGGCAAGCATTTTTGTGTTGGAACTATTTTTCCCGCCGATCACGATCATTAAGTCGCTTTCCTTTGCCAATTCTATGGTCGATGCCTGACGTACAGTTGTAGCATTACAAATCGTGTTCACTATCCGGATTTCCCGGCATAATGGAATAAGTTTCTGGCCGAGCTCCTGCAAATCTTTAATATTCCGGGTAGTTTGACAAATGATGCCCACCCGGTCATATTGCCTAGTTGGCAGTTCATCTGCAGTTCCCACAATGCGTACATCTCCTTCCACATAAGAGCGGAGCGCTTCCACTTCCGGATGATCTTTGTCGCCCAGGATGATAACCGTGTAACCTTCTCTGCTTAGTTGTTCGCCGTATTCCTGTGTTTTGGAAACATAGGGACAGGTAGCGTTAATGATATTGATATTCCCTGCTTTCAGTTGCTGCAGGGTTTCTTTTTTGATGCCATGAGAGCGAATGATTGTGGGTCTGCCATTGATTTCGTTCAGGTTGTTGACGCTTACAATTCCTTCCTCCGCCAGTTTTTCAACCATTTGAGGATTGTGGATGATCGGGCCGAGGGTGATAATGTTATCAACGGAATGCGACGCTTCAAAGGCGATCTTGATCGCTCTTTTCACCCCGAAACAAAAACCGGAATTCTTAGCAATTTTAACACTCATCTTTCAATCCGTTGATTTTGTTCATCACTTCGTTGGCCAATTGGCGATAGTTATCTTTGATACTTTCCATTTCAGCAAAACTTTCTGTTTTGATCCGTTCTCCGATGACGATCTTCAGACGCTTTTTGCCAAGAAAACACTGCCAGAATCTGGTAGAATTTTCTATATAGATCGGACAGATATCCTTTTTCATTTCGATGGCAAATTTACCTATGCCGGATTTTACATTGGTCGATTTCCTGGTTCCTTCCGGGAAGATTAAAATAGAATGTCCTTTGCGCAGCACCATTTTAACAAGAGTTATTGCCGCTTTATCGATACTACCTCTTTTTATCGGAATGCAGTTTACATACAGCAAAAAAGCGCCAAAAAGTTTATTCCTGAACAGTTCTGATTTAGCAAGATAATGAATTTCGGCAGGAATGATCGATCCAATAAACGGCGGATCATAGGCGGAAATGTGATTTGCAGCAATTATACAGTTCCCGATATTTTCCAATCTTTCTTTATGATAGATTTTCAGCCGCCAGAATACTTTCATAAATAATCGGACTGAAAAAGTGATTGCGCCGTAAGATTTACGCATTTTTACCTCTCAATATTATGTCATGCAAATAATCTACTTGTTGTGGAATTGTCAGATTACTCGTATCGATCGGAATCGCATTAGCAGCTTGTTTTAACGGAGAAATCTCTCTTTCCGAGTCATTTTTGTCCCGCCAAATCAATTCCTGCTCGATCGCTTTCAAGCTCAGTTCTTCACCTTTGGATTTTGCTTCTTCCCATCTTCGCAGAGCACGGGTATGAACATCGGCAATCATGAAAAATTTGAAATCTGCCTCAGGAAAAACGACTGTGCCGATATCACGTCCATCCATGATAACGCCGCCGTGCTTTCCCATTTCCCGCTGCAATTCTACCATTTTCGTTCTCACGATTCCGATCACGGCAATCTGCGATGAAAGCCTGGTGATATCTGCTTCCCGGATGCGTTCGGAAACATCTTTGTCATTCAGAATTATCTTGTTTCCCTTCTCCGAATATTTGATCACAAGCTTGATTCTATCCAACATTTTCGATAAAGCTTTTACATCATTCAAATCTACAGCTTCCCAAAGCGACATCAAGCCGCAGGCACGGTACATGGCACCGGAATCGATATAAACATATTTCAGTTTTTTTGCCAATGCTTTGGCTGTGGTGCTTTTACCGGAAGCAGCCGGGCCATCGATGGCAATCACATATTTTTTCATTTTGCTCCAATTTTCAACCACCTCATCCCAACCTTCTCCTATTGAGGAGAAGGAGCTATAAGGAAGAAAGCTGATTAACCTTGTCAGGGTCTCTTTCAATTCAGCTTCTCGCTTGACCCTGCCAAGGTTTCTTTCAAAACCTCATCTCGCTTGACCCTACCAAGATTTCTTTCAAAACCTCATCTCGCTTGACCCTGCCAAGGTTTCTTTCAAAACCTCATCCCGCTTGACCCTGCCAGGGTTTCTTTCACTTTTTTTTCGATCACAATTTTCTTTCCGAATCTTCTTCGCAGGCAAGTCGGGAAGATAAGCTTCGAAAAGGTTTTCACTGTCATTGCGAGAAATCTTTCATATTTTCTATCGAAGCAATCTCTACTCTATACATGAGAAAAGATTGCATCGTCTGAAGCCG
>JAUSOT010000179.1 GCA_030656075.1 Candidatus Cloacimonadales bacterium | reverse complement strand
ATATTTCCTTTGAAATTCAAAAAAACTCATATTAGAATAAGTAACCATTATATACTCCTATTTAACTTATTTTTATGTAGAAAATAAAATACTGAAAATCTTGTCAATAAACTTACGGAGCTAACAGGATAGTCATTTTTTTTTATCATGCTTTTTCGTCGGCAACCCGAGGAATTAAGTTTCATATTTAGCAGCGATGGGCATCCTTCGTCCTACACCGAAAGCTTTTGTAGTTACTTTTAAACCCGGAGAAGCTTGTCTCCTTTTATACTCATTTCTATCAACTGCTCGGATCACCCATTTTACTGTTTCCGGCTCAAAACCGAGATCGATTATATCCTGCATTGAGTAATCTTGATCGATATAGTAATGCAGCAACCGATCAAGGATATCATAAGGCGGTAAAGTATCCTGATCTTTTTGATCGGGTTTTAATTCTGCTGAGGGTGGTTTTTCGATGGTTTCAATCGGGATGATCCCGGAATTTTTATTTATGTAATGAGCCAGTTCATAAACCATCGTTTTGGGAATGTCGGAAATAACAGCCAGCCCTCCGCTCATATCTCCATACAGAGTACAATAACCAACAGCAAGTTCACTCTTGTTCCCGGTGGAAAGCACGAGAAAACCATATTTATTTGATAGTGCCATGAGAATATTGCCTCGTATTCTTGCCTGGATGTTTTCCTCGGTAATATCAGGCTTTTTTCCATGGAAATGATCTTTTAATGAGTCGAGATAGGAAGAATATATCGTAGAAATTGGAATCACTTTAAATTCGATACTAAGGTTTTCAGCAAGTTTTCTCGAGTCCTCTATACTTCCTTCTGAGGAATATGGTGAAGGCATCGAAACACCCAGAATGTTTTCACTGCCTATGGCTGCCTGAGCCAGACAGCAGGTTACCGCTGAGTCAATTCCGCCCGAAAGGCCAATGACAGCTTTAGAAAAACCACATTTTCGCATATAGTCCCGAATACCTAAAACTAAAGCCTCGTAAACACTTTCTATGACAGCTTGCGGTTCATAAACCTCAGGTATTCCTGAAAGACTCATATCGATGGTTTGCACTTGTTCTTTGAAAGCAGGAAATTTCTTGATTAGCTCTCCGGTAGCGTTGAAACACATACTATTTCCATCGAAGATAAGCTCGTCGTTGGCGCAAACTTGATTTACAAAAATGAAAGGAATTTTATGTTTTCCGGCATGATTTCTGATGATATTGTAACGGATTTCCGCTTTCCCAATATGGAAAGGAGAAGCTGAAATATTAATCAGGATAGTGGCTCCTTGTAAAGCCAGTACTTCAATGGGATCGATGGGGTAAATCTTTTTCTGCGATAGTTCCGAATCGTTCCAGGCATCTTCACAGATTGAGATTCCAAGTATCTCGTCTTTGAACGGAACAGTATGGATCTCAGAGGCTGTTTCGAAGTATCTTGCCTCATCAAAAACATCATAGGTAGGCAGCAGAGATTTGTATTGGCTCATAAGTATCTTGCCTTGATAAAGCAGTAGTGCAGAGTTATACAAGCCCTGACCGGTTTTTTTATTTGTTGGCAGAGGTACTCCAAAAAGAATTCCGGTTTGCGGATATTCGGCAGAGATTTTAACTAGCCTCTGAACAGCTTTTTGAGTTTTCTCAATGAATCCGGCTCTTTCTAAAAGATCTCGGGGTGGATACCCGACCAGAAAAAGTTCTGAGAAAACCAGCAGATCAGACGGTTTTCCCCGGTTGGAAGATAATACATTGATTATTTTTGCTAAATTTCCTTCGATGTCACCCACAACAGGATTCAATTGTGCAATTGTGATTTTCATTTTTATTGTCTGCTCCCTATAAGAATAAAAAAAACGACTCTATTTGAACAGCATTACCATTTCGCATTCAAACCTTCCCAATACTTTTAACAATATGGTACTATTTCAAAAATATGGAATTGTAAGTCCAATTATTTTTTTTATCTAAATAACGTCTCTTCTTTGCAACTCTACTTCGGAGATGATTAATCCTATAGTTTTCAATTTTAATATGTCTTTTTTTGTATTTTAAAAAAGGTTAGAATGCCGTATAATTCGATCAAACCGGTTTGAAGGCAGGTCTTTCTGCTGCCGATATTTATTAAAAAATAATTTAAGATCGGAGTTCCATATTCCCGAAAATGGATATAGTTTATGGAACTCCGAAATAATTAAAATGCTATTCTGCAGGAGGTTCTGCTGCATTCCCTTTTTTTTTGAACATTTTGATGATTGCCACGATTCCTTTGATGATCAGTTTGATGAGACCCGGCAAAAGTTTGAGTATCCAGATCATGATTTTCACTAAGATTTTTAATAAATCGGCACCTGCATTGTCACTCATTTCTGTTCGCTCCTTCTTCTATATTTTTCATACTTATACAAATCAAATCTTCTACTTTTATTAGCAAGAAGAAATTCATTAAATATGTAGATGAAAATTTCTTACATATTTAATGATTACGATCAGAGGCAGTAAAAACATATTGAATAAATACCACAGAATAGGTCCGCCGATCTTGAAGGCAAGCCCGATTATGGGAGCAAGTTTTAAATCGGTTTCAGTTCTTGTAGAGCCATCGGAATATTTGTAGCGTGTGGTAGTATTGGGTGTATTGATTAAGGCGTTGGTGAAAATACTCCAAAATGATTTAACAAATCCACTACCGGCAGCTAATATTTTTTGCTCAGTTTTTCGTTTATCAAATACAAATTGGGGTGTGAAACAGACAAAATAGTAGAGAGCTACGCAGATCAAATAGAAAATTCCTTTCCAGAAATAATTCCAACCTTGCTTTCGTTTGTTTGCTTTCATTCTGCTCAGCATTTTCTTGTCGGTTAATTCGTTGTATTTTTTCAATTCTTTGGTGTAATGTTTAATGTTCTCTTCTGCGCTCTTGATATCGGTTTTGATTTGAGATTTGGTCAGGCCGGGATTGGCTTCTTCTCCTTTTTCCAGTTGAGTTACTCTTTCGTCAGCCATTTTCAGATTGTCCGTGTAACTTGAGATCATACTTTGTCTTCTGGTCGTTGCCTTTAGCAGTGTGATTTCATCAACCTTGCTGCAGGATTTTAGACCAGGTAAAACGAACTTGAAAAAAGCCAGGATCACAGAAGCGATCATCAGTTTATAGCTGCCGTCAAAAACTTTTTTCTTACCGCTATCGACAACTTCCTGCAATTCTACGATGCGATTTTTTACCCATTTGTTTGTAGAATTCAGTTCTCTTGCTTCATCGATGAGTTTTTGAGATTCTTCAATTTGTTTCTTTTTGGTTGGTTTGCGATATTCAATGTCATTTTCTTTGTCTTCTTCTACGATGGTCCAGACTTGGAAGGCTTTTTCCAGCAGATCAGCAGCTTTCTGGTCGATTTCACTCCAACCTTCTGTATCCGGTTCTTCATCGGTAGGAGCGTCTTTGAAATAATCATCGATTTTGGAAGTGTCGGTCTTTTCTGAAGAATCATCCTTTTCATTAAAATCCATTTTTTTCCCTATATAATTTTATAACTGTACTTTTTTTTGAAAAGGATTGGATTATGTCAAATTATTCTCTATAAATATATTATGGCTCAACTTCAGATAAACAGTTAGAAATCATTTTAAGTTTCTGCAACTTTCCTTAAATTTCTTTCACTGTTTTTTCTATGAGCTTTGGATAAGCTTCTTTCAGCACCCCTTCATCTTTGGAAATTCCGTGTTGGATATTGGATATTTAAACTCCCCCAGCCCCTCTTCAAATCAAGAGGGGAGCGGATTTATTTCTTTAAACACATTTCACTCATTCTTTTATAAATTTTGGGTAAGTTTCTTACAGCCTCAAACTTTGTCACATCTCCCCCGAGAATCAGTGAAAGAATCCGCCTTCGTCTATAAAAAAATCGAGACTATGACGGACGCGGATGAAGCAAAGTAAAAAAGCCCCGACAGAAGTCGGGGCTTATATGTCACAAACAGGACGTTTGTGTTATTTACATTAGTGCCAAATGTCCCCTGAGACTGTTACAAATAAATTCGAAAGAAGAGAAAACAGAAAATGAGTTTTCCCTTCCTTCGATTTCTTCGTGCAATCCGTAGATTATTTTCACACTTATTCCTGTCAACTTT
>JAUSOT010000172.1 GCA_030656075.1 Candidatus Cloacimonadales bacterium | reverse complement strand
ATGTTTGTAAATTGTATGCACAGATAAACCAAAAATATCAGCAACGGTTGAAGCCAAAATACCTTCATTATTTTTTATGAAGTAGATTGATTGCCAAATCTTGAGCTGTTGAACTTCTTTTTCTTCCCTAATTCTTTTTTTTAACTCTTCGTTTGATAAGTGTTTTTTTATTTTTATTCGTTTCATATTTACCTCGAGGAAGAAAATATTAGACGAGTATTTTATGTCAATTCATTTTCGTATTATTGATAGCGGATTGGTATTAGATGATTGATATTAGCCACGAAGGCACAAAGACACGAAGGGTACGAAGAAACCTTGCGAAAGATTGTCGGACTCCGTGCTTTTTCTCGATCTTCGCAACAGTTGATATTCAATTCAGCTTATCCCATGATGCTTCGCACATAGGACAAGCTTCAGGTTATAAGACATGTCACATGTCGTAATTCAAATCTTCTTGCTTCTCTTATGTTCCTTCTTTCCGAAAGCAGTGAGAAGAGAAGGACAGCAGGATGAGTTCATAACCTTGCGAAGGTCGTTTAAACAAGAAGTTCGAAAACCTTCGCCATGTTTGGTATTTTTTATTTTTCCAATCCATACAAATCTTCCACATTTTGGTGAAGTTGAGTGATACAATCGCGAATTCCCAAATTGTAAAAATCGACAGCCAGGTTTTCGATGATGAAATCCAAGATCAAAATTGCAGCCAGATCTCCAATCTCCTCTTCGCGTTCTTGTTGGAAGAATTTCTTGATTTTATACAGCATGAGCTTGCGTTTTTCGTTATCTATTTTAAACTTGTTTTTGGGCATTTAATCTCCTCTTCAACCGTTCGCAAGGTTCTCCGACCGTTGCGAAGGTTCTCGCTTACCTCGATCATTTGGAGTGTAGGGGCTTGCCTGGGCAAGCCCCTACACTATAAATCTCAAATTGCAAATCAAGTCTTTCATCGGCATCTTATGTTCTCCTCTATTGGAATGAAACGGACAAGAGTTGAGACAGCAGAGGGATTCAAATTATACAATTTTCAATCTTCAATCTCTCTGTTCTTAACTCCGCTGTCTCTGCGTTCCCGCAAAGTCAAGTCCAGGGATTCTATTCTTCCACAATTTTGGTATAAATTTTACTGCTGCTGGCAGAGCCAAAGTAACCGATTCCGCCATTAATCCCGCCATAATTATAGCCTTCCGGTTTGTAGATGTAGTGCAGATAATTATCATCAATGGATTTCACGGTTACTTCATACCTTCCATAAAACACAAAAGCATATTGATAGAAACTGAAATTCACCAGGTTATCATTAGGCAGGAACGTATAAAAAATCGAAGTTTTGCGAGGTGAACCATCCCCCGGATTTTCATAATCTTCTTCATCTTCCAGATATTCTTCTCCGCCGAAAGCGTGTACAAGTCTGGCATCATACCATTCTTCCAAACAATAAAAATCAATCAGCAGATTTATTATATCATTATCCTGTGTTTCGATCTGAATTGGATGTTCCAGGTCGATAGTATCATAGACCATTTCCGGCCAGACGGGTGGATTAGGATCGGTTGTGTATCCGGAATTTTCAGTGACTAGTGAATCCGCCCAGACGTGAATAGATTTGGGAACCTGCGTCACTGCCCAGACTAAGTCATCTTCATTTTTTACTTCGATCTTATAACTCATTTCAGGTTTTATTGTGAGATATTGATCAATATCAATATACAAGAACAATGTGTCGTTAATTTCAGGAATTGGAAGAGGAAAGCAAAATAAGCTAACAGAGTCCTGAATAGAACCAGAATTATTCATTTCGTATAACGTAACATTTGCTCCACCAATGAATAAATCAACAAAAGATCCATTTTCCGTAGATATTGTTTTACCAAAAATTACTGGATTATCAAAATCGACAGATTTTCCTGCAACCAGCAGACCGGTGAGATAATACTGCTGTTCCGTATTTCTTTCGGGTGAAGTAAAATCGGTACAGGAAATTAGTAAAATTGCGATTATTGAAGCATAGATAAATTTTTTCATTATATTTCTCCTACCACTCAATGTTCACGCCCAGAAAGGGGATTTGCGGGAACATGTAAGAATCATATTTTTTAATGGTCAATGACATGTCTTCTTCCAAGGCAGGCTCAAAAGATCGAGTCCAGACATTTTCATGTTTGAACAAGTTGATGATCTGCATATAAGGCTCGATACTCCAGCCATTCATTTGCCATTTGAATTTCACACTCACATCGAATCGGGAATAATTGGGCAGTCGTTCCCGATCTTTATAACTGTAAATTATTGTAAGATCATCTCCGTTGAAATAAAGCTGCTCCGGAATCTCGGTTGGCTGACCTGTTCCGAAAGAATAAGTTGAACCGAATTTCAGATCGGCTCCCCAGAATTTCCTGCCGGTCGCTTCGCTGTAATTATATGATTCGACGAAATTGATCTGATGGGTTCTGTCGTAGCTGGGAAAATACCATTGTTCTTCACCGGATTCCGGATCTGTGTTCAGCTCTTTGATTTTCTTTTTAGTGTAGCTGAAACTATAACCGATGAATCCTTCCACACCATGCCAGTTTGTTCGCAGCATGATATCAGTTCCAAAAGAGTAACCTTTTCCCTGGTTATAAATATCAGCCAGAACGCCGGTTTCATTATTCCATTCAAAATCGGTTTCCGGTCTGGCTTCGACCAGATTTTCATAAGTTTTATAAAATCCTTCAATATCAAAAGCAAAATCTTCAGCGATCTGGGTTTTATAGCCTAAAATGTAATGATCGGATGCTCCGGGATTCACGCTTCCATCGATTGGAAACCACAATCCCATGCCGGATTCTCCCGTATCCATCGAAGTGAGGAATTGATTGTATCTGCCGTAATTAAAATAAATATTATTTAAATCCGTCAATTTTCTACGAATGGAAAAACGGGGTGAAATCCTGAAATAATCTGCTGTTGGTTTATTTGATAAATACTCGCTGGTCACATGAGCTTCGGCAAACCTGATGCCGGGTTGGATCGTCCAGTAATCATTTAGTTTCCAACTATCCTGAATATAAAAAGATGTGATGATGGACGGGACCTTGATATCGGGAAGATGGGTTGGATCATAATCAGAAGTAGTCGTTGCGAAAAAGTTAATATCAAGATATTTGATCTCATAACCGAAGTCGATATGATGAACATTATTTGGCATGTAATTGAACATATTTTTTGCGCTGAAATCGACTATATCATTTTCCTGCTGAATATTCTGATCGCTGTCGGATTCTAAAGTGAAATTGAAATTAAAGTGACTTCCTGCAAGGACAAAATGAGAAAAAAGTTGAGGATTGAAAATATGCACCCACTGAGTAGTGTAAGTCTCATTTCCCCAAGATAGAAGCATTTTCATGCCATAATCCATTCCAAGTCGGTCTTTGCCAAAGTAGCAACTTGTTGTAATTTTATCCTTTTCGCTCAAATCCCAGGTTAGTTTGGCATGGCCGTCATAAAAGTAATAGTCCGGGATCTCGATGTTTGCCAGTTTAGCCAGCAAGTCGATATAAGTGCGGCGGAACGAAACCATATAAGAACCTTTTGCCCAGGGACCTTGAAGAGTTGCGCTTGTACTTATCAAGCTGATGCGAGCCACTCCCTGATGGTGCTTTCTATTGCCGTCCAGATTTGTCACATCCAAAACAGAAGATAATCTGCCGCCATATTTTGCTGGGAAGCCGCCTTTCATCAATTCGACATTTTCAATGGCATCGGTATTGAATGTGCTGAAAATTCCCCCGAAATGGCTGGGATTGTAAACATCGGTATTATCCAGCAGAATCAGGTTTTGATCCGGGCTGCCGCCACGAACATATAATCCGCTGGAAAAATCGGACATGGCAGAAACACCCGGCAAAACCTGCAAAGCTCGAAAAACGTCTGCATCAGCGATACTGGGAATGCTGTTCAAATCCTCTGTGGTTCGCAGCACATTGCTCACTACGATCTCACGACTATTGATCTCTCGTTCAAATTTTTTCTCACTCACCGAAATGCCTTCCACTTCGATCATCGCCTTTTCCAATTCAACCCGGAAAAAGATATCTTCATCAGGAAGTTCTATCATTTGAATTACTTTTTCCGGTTTATAGGCAATGTTGGAAATAAAGAATTCAACTTTACCGGTGGGAACGTTATTGATGACGAAATAACCTTCTTTATTGGTTAAGGCTCCCTGGTTTGTACCGGTTATCAAAACGGAAGCATAAGCGATCCTCTCGCCGTTAGTCTTATCAAGTACAAAACCGCTTACTGTTGCTGCCTGGATATGATATAGAAGTAAGAATAAAAAAGCTAAAAAAAATATTTTTTTCATAAACCCCTCTAATTATTTCTCGTGAACTTCGCTCAATTTAAAGTGAAGCCATTTTTGTCAATTGCAAACTGTTTCTCAAATAACTCACTGGGGATTTATTCTTGATCGAGGAAAATTCTTTGCTGAGATCATGTTTCAAAATGTGGAATGAATTCAGCAGCTAATTAGTAAGGAAAAAGCTAACTTTTTGAAATATATGCTGATATGAAAATGGCATGTGGATTGCATAAAAGTACGATAGTTAATAAGTGCCTTGAAAACAGGTAAAAAATTATTCACTTGCTGTCGCTGTTTCCCTGTGCCGTTTTTCTGCAGAACGATGTCGGTCAAATAGATGTAGTGCAACTCTCCGAGACGGCTCACTACGGGTGTGAGCCGTTTTTATTTTGTACCGCAATCAGCCTGATTGCGATATGAAAATCAATATAATTGATAACTCAAGCAAATACGGTGTGTATTAAAAACCAGGCGGATATTGCTGCTATAATGAGCTAATATTCGAAAATAATTCCCAGAGTTACAGTTCCGAAATCATTCTTTAAATTTTCTCGTTCATTGATTAAATAGCTGCACCAGATACCATATTTTCCCCCACGATACGACAAAGCTGGAGAAATATATCCCGGCATGCCATACGCCATCTGAAGAGAAATAGTCGTTTCTTCATCGAGACTGCAGGATATAAAAGGATAAGCCGAAGCCAGCGCAAAATTGGATTGAGTGTAATTATTCGCCAGTCCCAATTCATCGGTTTCCTTCAGAAAATCATGATAATTTCCGCCTTCGATATCAGCCGTAATATAACCGCCGACTCCAATTTTTAGTTTCCCTATAGGTAAAAAGATTGCTGCGCTTACTTCTGGGCCGGTGCCAAAATATTCATATTTCCCATTGTACAAACTGTCAAACCCCGTTGCTTCATACTGACCGCCATAAACTTGCCAGCCTAAATTTAATGAACCGAATTTGCGGCGAAACACAAACCAGCGGTGCGCTCTTGCCAATAGGTTTGATTCATTATCATTGAAAGCGGAAACTGTTCCTGCATCCAGAGCATAAAATTGTTTGGATCGTTGATTATCCGGTATTAAAATATGTGAAGGTGTTTTGGCTCCGCACAAGCCAGGATAATAACTTGGCAGGCATCCCGAAAAAAAGATCGAGAACGCCCAAAGCGGAAACAGAAAATAAGCTTTTTTCACCCTTTCAACGCATAGATCAGAGCAGTTGTCAGTTTCAACACATCTTGGTTCGTTTTTTCCAATAACCTGGAAAGCTGCAGCGAAATTTCGTGCATCACTTTAAAACCGATCTGAGGCTGTTCGTTGCAGATCGCCATGAATATTTTATGATTTATGCTATACAACTGGCAGTCTGTTTTTGCCTGGCAGTTAGCCGTTCTTTTCTGTTCGCCCAGAATTCCGACTTCTCCAAAAAAAACATGCATGGAAGCATCCAGGCAGATAAAAGTCTTATCGATCTTTTCCTGTTCGTCGATCATAGACATTTTTTTGGAAATGTTCACTTCGCCTTGATAGAGAATGTACATCTCATCACCAATCTCATTCTCTTTAATGATGAGTTCACCCTGTTTAAATTTCACAAGTTTCAGTTTGGAAGCAAAGAATTCCAATTCTTTATTTGCCAGTTCTTTAAAAAGCGTGATTTTTTTTAGAAATGCCAGATCCATTATATCCTCACTTTAGAGCACGATCGCTTTGTCAGATTCCTGAATTATATAACTATCATCAGGTTTGATCTTGATATTGTTTACAGATTCACCCATACTGAATTGCTTGCCTGATTGCTCGAACTGCTGTTTGATGAACCGGTCGATGCTGGAAGCGTCTTCCGAAAGGATCTGATCGATGGAGACTTCCGGCTTAGTTGAAACAACGCCCAAAATCAGGTAATTGTGAACTTCTTTCATGTGAAAACAAAGCTCTTTGTAGGGTTTGTCCACAAATTCTGACGGAATATCAACTTCCTTAAAACTTTTTCCTTCTTCATTTTTAAGAATAGCCTGCAGGAAGTCTGGAACAGTTGGATTCACCGTGGAATAACCCAGCAGATTTCCTCCCAGATCATCGTAAATAATAATATTCTGGATATTCTGCCGGCGCAAAGCTGAAAGATATTTTTCATCATGCAGCTGGATACTGATTTTTCCTTTCAATTTCAGGTATGTTAAGTTATGAGCTGCAATGATCGTTCGTTCATCGGAAGGTGGAATATTTGCTTTGCTTTCATCAAAAAGCAGGATGATATGTTTGGCTTCCTTGGCATTGCCCTGAGCCAGAATTTCCTGGTTGGTAAAATCTCCCCGGATAAAACCTAACTGCAAATCGGGGTAACGGTTTTGGATGGAAGTGAAATCTCCTTCTTCCAATTCATTTACCAGTACAATACTGGGTGATGTGGCAGGATCTCTTTTATTCATGAAATCCAGGATTTTTTGAGCGCTTTTGTTCCAGCCACAGATCAATACATGATTTCTTCCTCTTATCTTGTTCAAACCCTTTCTCTCCTTGATCTTTTTATCGATGAAGCTGCTGGCAATAAAGGCTGTGAAAGCGGAAAAAATCGTGAAACCCAGGAAGATGAAAACAATCCCAATGATCCTGCCCCAGAAGGTGACAGGTACAAGGTCTCCATATCCTACGGTCGTAATCGTAACTAATGCCCACCAGATCGCATCGAAAAGATCTTTTATTACTCCACCGGAACTTTTGTATTCTACAGCCAGCACTCCAATGGCGCCAGCTAATACAACAACGCAGATCATCAACATGATCTTGAGAAGTTGAAAATACTGCCTGTTCTGTTTCAGCATCCGGTAGAATTTTCTTTTAAACTTCACTATCCATCCTATTTCTAATCGTTTACCTATTAAATCCGAAAGTTATTAAGATGGATTTTATTTGCAAGTTATTTTATTTTGTAAGCATTTTTTTCTTTATTGATTAGAGGATTTTTTGAAGCTTATTATCTTTGCAGGATATTTTGTTTGACAAGTAGATCAAAATTGAAATTTTCAGAACGATCTTAGTAGAAAAAGGATGAGGAATGAACGTATTGATAACCAGAAGGGAGCCTCTGAAAGTGGTTGGAATGCAGATCAGGACTACATTGGTAGAAAACAGGATTCAGGATCTGTGGACTGAATTCATCAAAAGAATGCCCGAACTCGATGAAATAGCAGTTCCCGAGTGTTCATTAGGCGTCTGCACATTTGTTGATAGTGATGAAGATGAAGATGCTTTCGAATACATGGCAGCCAGAGTTGTGAAAAATGACAGCCTGATTCCGGAAGGAATGACTTTTCGTTTACTTCCTGCCCAGGAAGTTGCAGTTTTCACTCATCAGGGAAGTTTGGATAATTTAAGTGATACCTATGATTATATTTATAATGAATGGTTACCTGATAGCGGGTATGAAATTGCTGATGCAGATGAAATTGAATGGTATGACCGCAGGTTCAATTTTGGTCGGGAGAATTCCCAAATGGATATTCATATTCCGATCAAGGTGGTTGAAGAAGATGATATTTTAAAGGATTTGATCAAGGGTTCTGCATAATAGAGTGTTTTTGCCTCACCCCGGCCCTCTCCAAGGGAGAGGGAGAAATGCCTTATAAAGTTATAACTTTTTGTCCTTCTCCACGATAGGAGAAGGTGGTCACGGACGCTTTCGGGGCGAAGTCGGTTTACCCCGTGAAATTCAGCTTGCTGAATATTTCATTGGGGATGAGGCGGATAATGGTGAGTATTAAAATAAAAAAGATTAGTATTTAAGTTATTCTCATGATTTAGAAGAAGTCAGCTTCTAATTTTCGATCAGGAGGTAATCAGATGTTTTTAATGTTTTTAACTTATTTTATTACAATAAGTTAAGAATTGTGAAAAAGGCTTAAAGGATTTGATCTAACGAGGAGGATCAGATGAGGATTTTCGAAGTTGATAACGGCAAGTTTGTGAACATGGATAATGTCTTTAAATTTGAACTGATGAACAAAAAAGACAACAAAATGCTATTTTGGCGGTTTCTATCCAATGCAGATAATTCTGTCGATGGCAAAGAATTCGGTGATTCCTTCGAAGCAATCACCTGGCTGAACATGACCTTGGCCAGAGCAGAAGGTGCCGGAGAAATTATTACACTTTAATTTTCATATCTGTTTTATTTGCAGGAAATATGGGGTTGTACTTTTTACAAGGTTAAGTTTATTTTTATTAATTGCTGAGGAAAAAAATCTTGACACGATGAGCACCCATTAAGATGCGCGTGTGCTTTGGAAAAATAATAAGAAGCACGAAAAAAAAGAAAGGAGGTTTTCATGATTAAATTAGTACTCTTTAGAGCCCCTTATGGCGGTTCTTTCTAACAGGCACCAATCCTGTAAAAACCAATAAGTCTTTATTCGTAGGACTATAAACGGCTGAATAATATAAAGGCTGAGAAATCAGCCGCATTTTGGTGGGATTGGTCCCGTAGAATTGGGCAAATCCCACTATTTTTGTATCTAAATTTAAAGATACTTAACCCGTGGGATGAACTCACGGGTTTTTTTATTGTGTGTCGAATTAATTAAGATAATGAAAGTGGATAGTTAGAGATTATTATGAAGAAATTTAGATTACTTTGGAACTTTATGAAAGGCAGCAGATCGTTATATTTTATTTCGATCCTGGCTGTGGGAGCGGCAATATTTTTACGCTTTGCCTGGCCCATGGTGTTGCGTGTTACGATAGATTCGGTCATCGGCAACAAACCGATCGAAACCAACGGTTGGATGCAGCCGCTGATCATTAGAATTTTTGATTTCATCGGTGGAAAAAGCGTATTGGAAAAGAGTTTGTGGATGTGCAGTATCATTCTCATATTGCTCACGCTTTCCCGCGGCATCTTCCTGTTTTTCAAAGGAAAATGGTCAGCCATCGCCTCGGAAGCGATCGCTCGAAAGATCAAAGATATGGTTTTCGATCATCTGCAATATCTGCCCTACGATTATCACGTGAAGGCTAAAACGGGTGACTTGATCCAGCGCTGTACTTCGGATGTGGAAACGATCCGCCGCTTTTTAGCCGTGCAGATGGTGGAAGTGGGAAGAGCACTTTTTATGTTGTTCTTTGCCCTTTCCTTCATGCTGCCAATGAGTGTAAAAATGACGCTGGTTTCGCTATCGCTGGTACCGTTTATTTTTGTTTTTGCGATCGTTTTCTTTATAAAAGTGAAAGTTGCTTTCCAAGCTTCGGATGAAGCGGAAGGAAGCCTTTCCACAGTCCTCCAGGAAAATCTCACCGGAGTGCGGGTGGTGCGGGCTTTTGCCAGACAGAAATATGAGGTCGACAAATTCGATAAAAAGAGCGTGGATTTCCGCGATCTGACCTACAAGCTGATCAGGCTGCTCGCTTTGTATTGGTCAACATCGGATTTTCTCAGTCTCACACAGATCATCGCTGTTACTGTGCTGGGAACGTATTGGGCTGCTCAAGGTATCATCACCCTGGGAACATTGCTGGCTTTCACTACTTATGTGGGGATGCTGCTCTGGCCGGTGCGTCAATTGGGAAGAGTTCTCACCGATATGGGAAAAGCTCTCGTTTCCATCGGACGTATCCAGGAAATCCTGGATGAACCGATCGAAGATCTGGATGAGGGAATTTCCTTAGAAAAGATCGAAGGAAATATTGAATTTGAGAACGTGAGTTTTCATTATGATGAAGGCCATCCGATCCTGGAAAATGTATCCTTCAAAGTAAAAAATGGACAGACAGTGGCAATTCTCGGTCCGACTGGTTCCGGGAAATCAACTCTGGTCAGCTTGCTGCCCAGATTGTACGATAACCAGTCAGGATCGGTTAAAATCGACGGCATAGATGTGAAAAAGATCAGCAAGAGATCACTGCGGGAAAATATCGGTATCGTGCTGCAGGAACCGTTCCTGTTTTCCAAAACGTTGAAGGATAATATCGGTATGGCATCAGCAGATGTCCAGGATCAGGCAATCTTTCAGGCAGCTCAGATCGCTTCGGTGCACGATGTTATCAAGAGTTTTGAAGATGGTTATGATACGGCTGTCGGCGAGAAAGGTGTGACGCTTTCCGGTGGACAGAAACAGCGGGTGGCAATTGCCAGAACGATCATCAACGGCAGCCCGATCCTCATCTTCGACGACAGCTTGAGCGCAGTGGACACAGAAACCGATGCAGCGATCCGTCGAAGATTGAAGAAGCTGGAAAACAAAGCCACAACCTTCATCATCTCGCATCGACTTGCCACTCTGGCTGAAGCAGACATAATTCTGGTATTGGAACACGGCAAGATCGTGCAGCAGGGAACGCATTTGGAATTGATCAATCAGGAAGGGCTTTATAAGCGGGTCTGGGCCATCCAGAATTCGTTGGAAGCCGAACTGGCTTTGGAAGATGAGGGAATTATAGAATCCCAGGATAATGATGAAAAAATTAAAATTAGTTAAATTGAAAATTGTCATCCTGAGCGGAGTCTTAGTATCGTCTGGTTCCCAATCCCCTGATTGGGAACCCGGGATTCGTCGAAACCTTGTTTCGTAAAATACCAAAGTGGGCTTTGGTGAAAAAATACATTCCCAAACAGGGGTTTAGGAACGAGAGAAATTTGGGAAAAGAATGAGATAAAGGAAAATATCATGAGTAGTGTATTCGAAGAAAAAGATTATATAAAAAATGACTATCCTGTTAGCTCCGTAAGTTTATTGACAAGATTTTCAGTATTTTATTTTCTACATAAAAATAAGTTAAATAGGAGTATATAATGGTTACTTATTCTAATATGAGTTTTTTTGAATTTCAAAGGAAATAT
>JAUSOT010000168.1 GCA_030656075.1 Candidatus Cloacimonadales bacterium | reverse complement strand
TTATGCTAATTACATGAATTATAAGAAATTAGCTTCCAATTTTAAGTTAGGAGGTAATTAAATTGATTACTATTATTCTAAATTATTATGATTAGATGAATTATGAGTTATGCAGAACCCTTTTATCATAAATAGAAAAGAGGTTAAGATGAAAAAGAGTAATTTATTTTTTATCATTATAATATTTATAAGCTCAATTTTATTTGCCGATAGTGCAATAACTCGAGGACCCGACATCGGAGAAATTTACTATATTGGCCCAACGGTAACCCAGAATGAAGCAATCTACTATTCTACTGACTTTGGCGAAACCGCCACCTGTATGGATAGTATAAGCGAAATGGGAAAGATATGTGCAGACTTGACTACTGGTAGTTTATACCGTACCAGAATGCCGGATGTTATGTATTACTCCGATAATTACGGACAATACGGAAGCTGGGTGTTTAGAAGTAATAATATTTCCTCAATTCTAAGCGGAAGAAATGAAGGTTTTGTTTTTAATGGCATGGCGAGTCATAGTGAAGAATATGGCATGAATTTTATTAACCATGCTAATAATGGATATTTTGGCTCATTAAAAGCAGTTGAAATTGATAATCAAGATAATATTGGTTATGTATTAACTAGCCAATATAGCGTTTATGATTCATTATGGTTATTAATTAGTTTCGATAGTTTTGAGAACTTCGATAATCAATATGTTTTTAACTGGAATCAAACTAATAATGTTTATCTAACTAGGGGTTATGGACAAGGCAAACTTTATGCATTACGATCCGAATATACCGCTGATGGATCAAGGATTTCCGAATTATGGTTTAGTGATAATTTCGGTGTAAATTGGATATTCAAAAATAATCTGCTTTCCAATAATCTTGTTGGAGGAAGACAACCAGGCGAGTTATTTGTCTTAGCTAAATATACGCAATTAATGGGAGAAATCAAGCATACATATATCTATCACAGTTTAGATTATGGAGCAACATTTACTATTTATCATCCATTCGCTTATGGAACAGATCCATATTATGCAAATTTTGAAGCAACTCCTTTAGAGGGTTCTGTGCCGTTAACTTGTCAATTTATTGATTTATCCAGTGGTGATAATATTCAAAGCTGGGAATGGGATTTTGATATGGATGGTATCGTAGACTCTTATGAGCAAAATCCTGAATATACCTACCAAGATACAGGATATTATTCAGTAAAATTAGAAATAGGACCGATACCTTATGAGGATTCTTTTATAAAAACATATTATATTCATGTAACAGGTGGAAACTGGATTGCCAATGAAGAATTACAAAAGATGAATTACAAATTATGTAATTATCCTAATCCATTTAATCCGTCGACAAATTTAGAGTATGAATTACCAATAAATACAGAAAATGCTAAGATCGAAATTTACAATTTGAAAGGACAAAGGATAAAGCAATTAGAAATTAGAAATGTTAACTTAGGAATGAATGAAGTTTCCTGGAATGGTATTGATGAATCAGGCAAACCAGTATCTTCTGGTATTTATTTTTATAAATTGAATTTAGTAAATTCACCAATAAAGAAAATGATGCTATTAAAATAAAAAGGAGGAGAAATGTTACGCAAGATTATGAAAATATTAATGATAATATCAGTATTGTTTGTATACTCAACATTATTAGCAGACGATACAACCTTTCTTGTAAGAGGACCAGCACAAGGAGAGTTATATCTTGGCACCCCTTATTATTCTACTTATGATGGCGGCTATGAACAACATACATATTATGCAATTTCCCATTCTTTTGGTAATGGAGAACATATAGATATTAAATATGTTAGTGAAGATTTACTCACGGATTCTCTTCACATAAATTGTCCCTGGCTGGTTTCTGATGCAACACCTGGAGTGATATATTGTCGTAGTCAAAATTATAAATTATGGATTAGCTACACCTATGGAGAGGATTGGAATTTTATTGAGACAACATCAGGTTATTATACCAGCGGTTGTATTGAAGGAGAAATATATAAAAGACTTGGAGTAGAATTGTATCGTAGTGATAATTATGGGCAAAATTTTGTATTTAGCGATACGTTAATTACAGGAGGATTAGAAGTAGGAACAGAACCAGGTGAATTATACGGAATAAAAAATATAAATCCAGGTAGTTGGGGTCCTTATGCTATTTACTATTGTGAAGATTATGGAGCTGATTTTGTACAGCAATGCATACTTGATTCTACAATTGCAGCATGGGATCCATATCCCAAACTTTCCCATGGTACTGCACCTGGTGAATTATATATGGTAACCTATCATGCTTATGGAAATTATTTTATCTATCGCAGCATAGATTATGGACAGACCTTCGAATTAATGTATCAATTCCCATCTATTCCTGTTGTTGAATGGTCAACACATTATACAGCAGGATCACAACCGGGTTCGTTTTATTTTATAAAGTACCGCTGGGTATGGGCATACTCTTACTCCAAAGACGATGTTATTGTTTATGTAGAGATGTATATCTACTATAGCGATGATTATGCTGGAACATTTTCAGAAGTATATTATCACTCCCTTAATCCTGATAGTACTTCTGTTGATGAAAATGAAGTTATTGAGATAAATAATATAAATCTAATAAACTATCCAAATCCCTTCAATCCAACAACAGAGATCAGACTTCAGATTTCAGACTTCAGGCAAATTGAAAATGCAAAAATAGAGGTTTATAATATCAAGGGTCAGAAAATCAAAACTATCCCGATTAACTGCTTAACCGATCAACCGATTAACTCTGTCATCTGGAATGGCACAGATGAAAACGACAATCAGGTCTCATCGGGAATTTATCTTTATAAATTGAATATTGAAAATTCACCTATAAAGAAAATGATGCTATTAAAATAAAAAGGAGGAGAAATGTTACGCAAGATCATGAAATCAGTGGCAACAATATCATTTTCGATATTCATTGTAAATCTGCTTTATGCAGAAGGAAACTGGGTTTCTTTTACAAGGAGTACACCAGATGAACCAATTGTTAACCTGAATAATTCCACAAATCAAAATGTAAGTTTTGAAGTAGAATTTTTTGGAATAAATTCAGAAGAAGTTGTGGAAAGTGGAACTACTTATCAACGAATCAGTATCCCTGAATGTTTTGCTCTTGATGAAACAGGTAAACCGGAAGTTCCAATTGTCAGACAGTTGATTGCTATTCCGGAAAGTGATTCTGTAAATTTCTCTATTAACATAATCAATGAAATGTTTTTTGATGATTATAATATCTATCCTGCTCCGGATTATGAAGAGGTATATAATGCTGATGGAACGGCTTATCTTGCTGAAGTATTTGCAAAAGACGACACTGTTTATAATACAAATCAATTCTTTCCGCAAGTTACATCAGAAATCAGGGAAATTGGTTATATCAGGGACCAAAAAGTAGCAGAAGTTTATATCTATCCTATACAGTTTAATCCGGTTACACATCAGATAAAGGCAAACACCAACTACGAAATTGAACTCTCTTTTATCAACCAAACTTCGGATGTAAATGTCAATACAGGTATATTTAATAATGTCTGTGCCAATACAATCTTGAACTATCAATCGAGTGGCATTACTGCTTCTATAAATACGGGAGCAGACCCTACTGGAAATGTGGAATGGATAATTGTAGATAATACTCTTGGACTTATAACTGCTGATTACCTTATAATAACTGCTGATCAATTTTTTGATATTGGGAATCATAATCCTTATATTGACTTACTTGCTAATCATCGTGCAGAATACAACGGCTTTGATGTGGCTGTTGTAAATGTTGAAGATGTTATGAATGTTTATGAACCCGATGATCCTTTTTGTCCATACGTTAATGAACAAAAGATTCGCAATTTCATAAAGAAAGTCTATGAAGAAGGTACAGCAAACCATACTTTTGACGGTCATCTGGCTTATGTGCTTTTGGTAGGTGATACAGAGTTGAATGGCCCTGAGCCAATGCCGGCAGCTTACGAGAGATTCAATAAACCTTTTGACTATTATTATACTTGTGTAACAGAAGTTGGGAATGAATATGATAGTGAAGGAGACCTTTATATAGGTAGATTCAGTGCCGGCGATACAACAGAACTGCAAAATTATGTAATTAAGACCATAAATCATGAATTAGAGGAGAATGCAGAGAATTGGAGGAATAGAATTATATTAACAACAGCTCCAATAGATGAGTTTAACCCGTATGCCCCGTATATAGAACCCTGTACTGAGATAAGCCAGATTATACCTTCAGAATATGAAGTTATACAAGTAATTGCAGGTGATGGTTATCTTAGTAATGACGATGCAGCAGCTTTGCTTGTTGCAGAAATTAACAGTGGAGTTTCGATAGCAAGCTATTGGGATCATGGTTATTCGACCCGTTGGACAACATTCCATGAATCAGACTTTGATTTACTTAACAATGAGTATATGCAACCTTATGTTATTAGCATGGCTTGTTGGACAGGAGACTTTGATAATACATTTGGTTATGGCGATTGTATGGCTGAGTTCTTTACGAATACATCAGATAAAGGTGCGGTTGGTTTTGTAGGAAACCCGAGGACAACATGCAACCTTGCTACTGGAAAATTTATTAATAAAGCCATCTGGGAAGATTTTTGCTATATCGCAGGCGAGAATGTTTTAGAAGCAAAGTTACAAAATGTTTCAGAAGAAAGAAGGTATGAATATAACTACTTTGGTGATCCTGCTTTAAACATAATGATTACGGAAGAAGAATGGGGACTTCCTGACTTAGCCATAAAAAAGAGTGATATTACCATACCGGAAGGAGTTCATAATATTGGTGACATTATACCAATAACTATCAGGATTACTAATAACACACCAGATACTACCGCTCAGTTTGATGTCTCATTCTATTTAGGTAATCCAGAAGATAGTGAATCGGAGCTAATAGAGACCGTGATAGTTGACACAGGTATAGGAAGTTATAGTTATGAAGAATTATCAATTGAGTTTAATACAGCCAATCATCACCCAGATTATTATGAACTTTATATCTGGGTAGATAGTGGAGAAGATATTGAAGAGAGATTTAAGTCAAATAATATAAATTATACACCTCTTACTCTTTATCAGTTTAAAGAAGGATTTCCAGTATCTCTTTGTACTGTAACAAATTCAAATCCTATAAGTTTTGACATCAGTGACGAATATCCTGGAGAAGAGATTATCTGTGGAGAAAATTTTTTAACTTGTAATGGGAACATAATATCAGAATTTCCTGAGGAGAATAACACAAGTGGATATACATCAATTGGCAATTTATATAATGATGGTGAATTTCAATACTTGGAGACCGCACTTTCTGAAAGTTATGAAAATAAATTAGAGTGCTTCAATTCTGGTGGTAGTTTAGAATGGGATTTTTCTTATCCGGTAGGAGAAGTTTGTAGCCAATTTGGACCTATCATTGGAGATATTGATAACGATGGTAACGAGGAAATACTATTTTGTTGTTCTACAGGTGCTCATGACCTTACTTATTTTCTATATTGCATTAATAGTGACGGTTCTCAACGATGGTGTACTGATTTTAATGAAGAGGAGATATTTTTACCTATTGTAGCAAATATACAGGGTTATGATGAAAAAATGATAATTCTTCCTACAATAGATAGAGTTTGCCTTTTGAATAATAATGGTGTGATAGTAACAACTTTGTATAGTGCAAGTGGAAATGATGATATTTATCCTCCTTGTATTTCAAGTGATTTGGATAAAGATGGTTATTTAGATATCATTTTTCTAAAAAAATCAGAGAATGATTATTACTTAGGAAAATTAGAAAATGGGATTTATCAAGAGATATTTTTGGGGGAATATATACATGACGGAACAAGCGAAGAACTTAGAGAAGCTATACATAATATTTCTGAGTTTGCGATTTCTGATATGAATAATGATGGACTCAGTGAAATAATATCGAGTTTTTGTGGAAGCGTAAAAGGAATTCATATAATTAATAATGAAATGTCATCAGATTTCATTGATATTCCAACCTTATCTAAAAAGAATATTGTTATAGGAGACTTAGATAATGACAATAGTACTGATATTGTTTGTATGACAAGGAATGGAATCAAGGAGTATATAGAAGTCTATGATAATTCATGTAATAAGCAGGATTCTGTTCCTTTTATTGGTCAGTGTAATTCTCTTTGGTTATCCAATATTGACCAGGAGCCTTCTTTAGAATTAGTTTATAATGTTGGTTATGATTTATATGTAATTGACTTCCCGAGTTCAGGAACTTCAGTTGAATGGAAAGGGTTCCAATGTAATTATCGTAATTCAGGTGTGTATGAACAGCCTGCTTACTATGCTCCACAAGGAGATACTGTATATTGGACAAATACAATCTCTCTATCTAATACTTTTGAAATACCAGAAAATAGTACTGTAATTATTAAACAGGGAGCGATAATCAAGGCTCATTCTAACAGCAAATTAATTGTTTCTGGTGAACTTATTGCCCAAGGGACAGAAATACATTCGATAAAATTTATTCCAGATATACAGGGAGCTTCACAAGATTATTGGCAAGGTCTGGAATTCCCGGAAGGAAATTCTGTTGCTGAATTATATAATGTAATTATTGAAAATGCGTGTGTAAATGCTGAAAGGGAATTAACAATAAATGGTGGTAGTTTTATAAACACTCCTTTATTACAGGACAGGCAAAGTTTATGGTTAACCGATGTTGATTTTGATTATTCACCAATAACAGCAGAATTGTATGGTATTACTCAATTGGAAATAGTTTCAATTAATAACTGTCACATCTTTAACTCACCAATGAATTCCGGTGTTGAAATTACCGGTTATCCAAACTTGGATATTTCGAATAATACTATTGGAAATTGTCTTTCTGGTATAAAAATTTGGGAATCTGGTCCTGGTGCAATTAATACTATCGCTAATAACCATATATCAAATAACACGGAATATGGATTATTCATTTTTCACTCAAATATTGATATCGAAGGAAACAATGTGATATCTGATAATGAAGAAGGACTTTTTGTAACGCATAATAGTAATTTTAGTATGGTTGGATCAGAAAATTATCCTTTGCAAATTGTTCGTGAGAATAATACTTATGAAGTCAGATTTACTTATGATAGCAGACCGAGTCAATTTTATCACAACAAGATATATGATGATAATCATGAATACAGTTATGTAAAATGCGAGCATGTTCCTCTTATCTATATGCCGATAAGTGTATCTAATAATAACTGGGGAGCATCATTCAATCCTGAAACTGATTTATCTCCTCTTGAAGTATTCACATATCTACCAATATGGTATCCTGGGAATCCTGGGAATCCCGAAAAAGGTATTGATGAGGAAATGTATCTTTCAGCTAAACTAAGTGAAGAGAGTGGCAATTATCAGGGAGCTGAACAAACATACGAGCAAATTATAACTCTTTACCCAGAATCTGAGTATGCAAAAATTGCAGCAAAAGAACTTCTTGCTTTGAAGGTTAAATATGATCAGGATTTCTTTGGATTAAAATTTTACTTTGAAACTGAGCCAAATATGCAATATGATGATGAGATGATCAGATTATCAGAATTTCTTATAACATGTTGTAATGTGAAACTTGAAGAATTTGAGCCTGCTATTACCTGGTTTGAAGGGATCATTCAGAATCCTCCATCACCTGTTGATTCTGTTTTTGCAGTTATCGATGCCGGCTACACATATTTGGTAATGGATAACAGCAGATCATGCTTTTCTGGTGAAATTTCTGAACTAAAACCTCAATCCCGAAAGCAATATACTATTAAGCGTGATGAATTAATTGATATGCTTTTTGGTGATACTGAACCTGAAAATGAAATTCCAACAGTATATGAATTAAAACTGTTTCCGAATTATCCTAATCCCTTCAATCCTGAAACAACGATTTCATTCTCGATACCTGAGGATAGTAAGGTTGGTCTGACTATCTATAACATCAAAGGTCAAAAAGTTAGAACTCTTGTAAACGGTGAGTTGGAAAAAGGATTGCATGATGTTGTATGGAACAGCAAAGATAGCAGTAGTAAATCAGTTGCATCCGGTGTTTATTTCTATAAATTCGATGTAAATGGTAAAATGAAAGGTTTGAAGAAAATGCTCCTGCTCAAATAATCGGTTATAATTGAAGCAACCTGGTAACTCACCAGGTTGCTTTACTCAAAATTCAATATTCCCTTTTCACCCATTTCCCAAATCCGGGTTTTACTTGAATTCCATTCCCAGATTCAAAAACAGTCTCTCCCCGCACAATCGTGCGAGCTATCGAACATCTGAAAGTATCTCCCTGGAATGGAGAATATTTCCCGATCGATTGCAGTTTTTTTTCATCCACTTTCAAAGGTTTTTCCAGGTCGATCACGGTGAAATCCGCATCAGTGCCAATCTGCAGACTGCCTTTTCGCGGGAATAATCCATATCGTTTGGCAGCGTTTTCGGATGTGAGTTTGATCAGTGTGGAAAGCGGAACTTTTTCCTTTTGATAGAATTCCGAAAAAAGATAAGGAATCATCAATTGTGTACCCGGAATACCGCTGTAAACTTTGGAAAAATCTGTCAGATTCTTTTCGGTTTCCCAGTCGCAGCCGGCATGATCGGTGGTAATAAAATCGACATCTTCGTTTTTCAAACAGACTCTCAGGAATTTTCTGTCAGATTCATTTTTCACAGGTGGAGCAGTTTTGAGTCTTCCCAATAATTTTGGATAATCTTCCGCTGTAAATTGCAGGTAATGCGGACAGGTTTCAAAAGTCACGTCCATTTGTTTCTTTTTCCGGAGTATCAAATTCGCTGCTTCTGAACTGCCAACATGCACAAAATGGATTCTATTATTTCTACCAATTTTCAGGATTTTTTTTACTGCTTTTATTTCAGCTTCTGCGGGTCGGGATCGCAAATAATTTTCCGGTTTTGCCAGTTCTTCCGGTGTTAGTTTTAATGTTGCATTTTGAATGATTTCCGCATCTTCGGCATGAAAAGCAAACAGTAGATATGGAAATTGTTTAAAAACGTTTTGAATATCATCATAACTCAAAGCCTGGAAAGTTTCCATTCCGGAAATCGTATAAATTTTGATGCCGACAACTCCTGAGTTCCAAAGTTCAAGAATCTGATTTTTTGAAAGCGGAAAATCATTCTTGCGAATGCCGCCCCAGAGTGCAAAATCGACTACCGCTTTCTTTTCTATCACTGCCAGTTTTCTCTCTAAATTCTTTCTCGTTGTAACCGGAGGAACCGATGTGCAGGGCATATCGATGACTGTGGTAATTCCGCCAAAAGCTGCGGCAGTTGTTCCTGTCGTGAAAGTTTCATGATGCGTGTAGCCGGGATCGTTGAAATGCACGTGGGCATCGATGCAGCCGGGAATCAAGAGCTTTCCTTCCAGCTCAATAATCTGAGAAACTGACTGGTTGATTGGTTCTGTCGAAATTTCTCTGATCTTATCATCGAATAGAATATTAACCATTTGTATTTCATTGCCTTTTCCGCTGGAAATCCGGGCGTTTTGTATCAAATTCATTTTCACCTCGTTGCCTATATATCAGATCGGCTTTATTTTATGTCAATATTTACCTTCTTACAATCCCCTCTGCCGAAGAATAAGTTTTTGTATTTCGATTAATGTTGGTCTGTTCGTCCCGAATAATTAAACTTCCGAAGTTTATCTTCCAGGAAATACTGCGGGAAACTTCGGAAGTTTTTACCTCTCATCTTTAAAACTGCTCAATGTAATTCGACCTCTCAGGTCAAACAAAACTCCTGCTAATCCTCTTTTTAAAAGAGGATCATGAGATGCCGCAGAAAGGAGGAATTTTCAAGGTTTATCCATGAATATCCACGTCATTTATGGTGTGGATGACAATAAAACGCTTGACTTCAGATAACTTTTCTCAGAAAAAAGGACAGCAATTATTTTAGTGAAAAATCATTTTCACTGAAATTATGAACAAACCGGACGGAGGAAAAATGAAGAAACTCTTTTTTGTATTGATGTTGCTGCCGATTTTGTTATCAGCTGTAAATCCCGAAAGTGAAATGCAGGTGGAACAGGCTTGGCAAGCCTGGCAAATTAATGATCTGACTTCCGTAGAAGAGCATTTCCAAACGGCTATCGATCTGGATGAAACGAGAAAATATCCCTATGAAAGATGGAGTTACACCGATCATTATTTCGAAGAGATCGCTATCACATTGCCAGGCGGTAGGCAGCCGGTAGATTTACAGGAATCTTCTGAATTTGAATGTTTCGCGGGAAAATATTCTAGGCAGCTCAAATTTGAGGGCGGCGTTTTAAAATGCGCCCGCATTCTGGACGTTTTCCAGAAAGATATTCCTCCGGAAAAATACCTGGAATTTAAAGAATTTTACAGCAATCTCGTGAAAGCAGATGAGATGCAAATCCTGCTGGAACAGAAATAAACAAAGCTGGAGATAAGACAGAATCTCTTTCAGAGGAAAAATAGTATCAATCATTTTAGATATCCTCCGATAAATTTTGGATAATTTAAATCTAAACTGTTGAAATAATGGAGAATATTGTTGAATTGTCTGCACAAATCATGCTCCAATAAAGCCCACGAATTCATTCGTGGGAACCGAGATGAAAGAAACAAATAGATAACGATTTACCGTTTGCATAAATTTCGAAAACCATTGAAATGGTTGATATGAATGGTTTTGATTGATTTTCCCATGAATAAATTCATGGGCTGAAAAAATCAATTTCTTACTTCTTCTTGCTAATTGCAGAAAAGAAATATTTTTTCGGAGAATGCATGCTGAATCATTTCGTTTGACAAATTTCATCATGACGTGAGTTTCGTTCTATTGAACGTATTGGATAATTTGAAAATTTCCGGAAAATTAGGAGGAAATCATGTATTATGGAGATTTACTGGAAAATCTTCTGGTAGCAGAAAAAAATCCGGTCAATCGGATGTATTTGAACGAGATAAAACTCAAATGGCTAAATTTTGAGAAGGAAGTTGAAAATAAAGAAAATTCAAACGATATCATCTTGAAGGCTTTGAATAATTTTTTGAATACACTTAACAACAAAAAGTTCAAATATATTGCGTCCAGCAACAAGGGATTCAAGCCGGAATCAGAGATATTCACCCCGTTTTATATCGATGATCTGATCTCCGTTTTCATGCAGAAGAAAAAAATATTGAATCACCTGGGAATTTCCTGGGGTAAACAAAGCTTTTCAACCGGACTGCAATTCAATCCCATCAGTTTTCGCGATCTGCAAGATTCTCCCAATTATGAATATGGTGAGTCACCGGAATTTCTGATGCTGGTGCAGCAGATCGATTTTCAATTCAAAATTGTTGGAAAGCATCGGTTTAATAAGCATCTTATTAATTTTCCATTAATTGTTTTCCTCATCTACCGAAACCTGACCCAGGACGATTTGATCAAGACGGACTATTATGCGAATATGGCTCTCAGGACTTTTTCCAAAGCAAAGATCGTGATCGTGACCGAAACTCTGGATAAAAGTGTTACTCCGGATGTTCGCTCACTTCCCATCGATTCTATTTTTGTACTGCGCAAGCAATTTAAAGATGTGGAATTAAGTCCGATCTCCATCGATGTGATCAATGCTTTGGAACAGAAAATCGACAGCTTTCTGGCAGAACGATATGATATTACCGAAAATTTTATCGAAACAGGTGTGATACATTAAATAAGTTGTGCATAATAGAGTGATTTTGAATATATTTGCCCCACCCCAACCCTCCCCAAAGGAGAGGGAGTATTATGTAGTTTGAAGTGGTGGAGCAAAATTTCCTTCTCCCTTGGAGAAGGTGGATGACCACTCAGAAGTGGTCAGACGGATGAGGCTAACTTGATAAATATGATGAAATTAATTATTGATGACCTGCTATGAATTAAATAATACATCTTGTTTAATGCATTTGGCATTATGACATTAAGTTAGAAAATATGAAAAAAGCTTGTGATACATTAAAGACTGGAGTTACCATGAAAAATACCAAAATTGATCAGGCAATGAGCATTAAGCTTGATGCTTACCTGCCAAACTATCCAAAATTTGTAGAAGGAATTCGCCGGGCACCACGCCGGGAAATGCCTCTCAATAAATCGGAAATCGAACTGGCATTGAAAAATGCTCTGCGTTATATTCCTGCAGAATTACACGAAAAACTGGCTCCCGAATTTTTGGATGAACTTCTCATGCACGGTCATATTTATGGCTACCGATTTCGTCCGGAAGGCAGGATTTACGGCAAACCGGTAGAGGAATACCGAGGAAAATGCCTGGAAGGAAAAGCTTTCCAGGTGATGACAGATAACAATCTGGATTTTTCTACGGCTCTTTATCCGTATGAACTGGTTACTTACGGAGAAACCGGTTCGGTTTTCCAGAATTGGATGCAATATCGATTGATTAAAAAATACTTGGAAAACCTGACGCATGAACATACGCTCGTCATCGAGAGCGGTCATCCGCTGGGCTTGTTCAAATCCAGCCCCAATGCGCCTCGAGTGATAATTACCAACGGACTGATGATCGGCATGTTCGACAACCAGCAGGATTTCAACCGTGCCAACGCTTTGGGTGTGGCTAATTATGGACAGATGACCGCCGGCGGCTGGATGTATATCGGACCGCAGGGAATTGTGCACGGCACTTACAACACAATTCTCATTGCCGGACGCCTGAAACTTGGTGTAGCTGCTGATGGAGATTTGCGTGGAAAACTTTTTGTTTCTTCCGGTTTGGGCGGCATGAGCGGAGCACAGCCCAAAGCTGTGGAAATCGCCAATGGTGTCGGCATTTTCGCTGAAGTCGATCTATCCAGAATTGAAACTCGTCACAGCCAGGGTTGGGTAAACTTAATAACCGATAGCGCAGCGGAAGCTTTTAAATTAGCCGAAAAAAATATACAAAAAGAAGAATCCGTTTCCATCGCTTTTCACGGCAATATTGTCGATCTGCTGGAATATGCGGCGAAAAATAAAATCCACATCGATCTACTCAGCGATCAAACTTCCTGCCATGCTGCCTATGAAGGCGGTTATTGCCCGGTCGATCTCACTTTTACCGAACGAACTGAAATGCTTTCCAAAGACAGAAACAAATTCTGCCAACTGGTTGATCGATCTCTGCGACGACATTTTGAAGCAGTTAAAAAACTGGTGGTAAACGGCACTTATTTCTTCGATTACGGCAACAGCTTCCTGAAAGCAGTTTATGATGCTGGTGTGACTGAAATTTCCAAAAATCCTGATAATACTTATGATGGATTTATTTATCCCAGTTATGTGGAAGATATCCTGGGACCTGAACTCTTTGATTACGGCTACGGACCTTTCCGCTGGGTCTGCCTGAGCGGAAAAGAAGAAGATCTGATCAAAACCGATGCAGCAGCTGCAGAGATCATCAAGAATTGCCGACCAGAATTACGCTACCAGGATCGTGATAATTACATCTGGGTGCGGGATGCCATCAAGAACAAATTAGTTGTGGGAACGCAAGCTCGCATTTTGTATCAGGATGCCACAGGTAGGTTGAGTATTGCGCTTAAATTCAATGAAATGGTGCGAAATAAAGAAGTTGGCCCGATCATGCTCGGTCGTGATCACCACGACACCGGCGGCACAGACAGTCCGTTCCGCGAAACTTCCAACATCAAAGACGGCTCCAATGTGATGGCTGATATGGCTACCCAATGTTTCGCCGGAAATGCCGCGCGCGGCATGAGCCTGATAGCACTGCACAACGGCGGCGGCGTTGGCATCGGCAAAGTAATCAATGGTGGTTTTGGCATGGTGCTGGACGGCAGCGAACGCGTGGATTATATTTTAGAACGATCCTTCCCTTGGGATGTGATGGGCGGAGTTGCGCGACGAGCCTGGGCGCGCAATGAAAACTCGATTAGCACCTGCATAGAACATAATGAACGATTCAAAGAAACAGATCATATAACTTTACCGTTTATTCCGGATGAGGAATTGATCAGGAAAACGGTGGAGAAGAAGGTGAAGGGATAGTATGAAATTCAATGTTATAAGAATTAGTATTCTGTTGTAGTGAATGTTTTTTCCAATTATAACTTACTCGTTCTTGATTTTGTGTTATTTATCGTAGCAAAATAATGAAACGTAAAAATTGGTCAATTGAAGAAACTATTATTGCATTTAATGTGTATTGCAAAATACCATTCAAAGATTAAAGTTCCAGACATCCTTTAATAATAAAATATGCAAATATATTAGGTCGAACACCGTCAGCATTAAATATGAAAGTTGGTAATTTTGGTCGATTAGATCCAGAATTAAGAAGAAAAGGGATAGTAGGCTTATCCAATGGCAGCAAGTTAGAAGAAGTTGTTTGGAACGATTTTAACGGAAACTGGGAAAAGTTAGCTTTTGAAAGTGAAAAATTAATTGCTGATTTTCAAAACATATCAATAGAAAAAGCTTTAGGATTTGATGATTTCGAAATTCCTATTGGTAAAGATCGAATTCAAATTATAAAAGCAAGAGTAAATCAAAGTTTTTTTCGTTCCCTTATATTATCTTCATATAATCAAAGATGTTGCATCACTAATTTATCAATACCAGAATTACTAAATGCAAGTCATATTATACCTTGGAGTCAAAACAAGAAAGAACGACTTAATCCCAGAAACGGTCTATGCTTAAACTCAATTCATGATAGAGCTTTTGATAAGGGTCTAATTACAATAACAACTGATTATAAAGTATTAACATCAAGATATTTAAGAGATTTTGACTATGATCGGGCAGTTGTAGATTTTTTTCTTAAATACGAGAATCACACAATTTCTTTACCTGATAGGTTTATACCATCAAAAGAATTTCTTGAGTATCATGCAAAAAATATTTTTTTAGATTGCTGATTATAAAGTTATACGCGTTTTTTACTGTTCTTGTAGCTTTCTAAATAACGCATTTCAATACCGCACCGTTCCCGAAAGATAAACCGCCGGCACCGGTTTGCGCTGCACATAACTCTGCCCGGGATTAAAAAAGAAAGCAACATCCACACCAAATTTTTTAAATTTATAACCGCATCCTGCCGATAAAGTGAATTTCGGATTCGGTAGATTGGAACGAATATCACCCAAAGTGGAGGTTTCTGCAATCACCGGGTAAGTGAGACCGAAACGTAGAGCCAGATTGTTTTTCAAATACTTTTCAACACCTGCTCGCAGAAACCAGAGCTTCATGTATTTCAAACTTTTGCCGCCATAATGCCCCATTATCAATTCATTATCCAGATACAAATTCAAGTTTCTCTTCCAGACCAAACCAAAGGTAAAATAGTCCGGCATGGAAAATTTCACATCATCTTCGAAATTGGAGTCTTCGTGAGTGGAAAACCTGCTTTCCGCAAAGTGCAGAATGTTCCTATTTACCAAACTGGCGCTCCAGAATTCATTTATTTTGTATTTAATCCCAAAATCTACTGTGCTGTAATCTACTCCCACTTCAAACTTTGGATCAGAATCGCCGATTCTGTTAACCTTCGTCCGTCAGACCAGCCTGATCAGCGTAAGTCCAAGGCTCAGTTTTTCATTAGTTCGGACTGCAAAAGAGATTCGATAGTCATAGGTTTTGGAATCGATTTTTCCTTTAAAATTATCCACATCAAGCATGGTGAGATCGAGCAAATGAGTGGCGTAACCAGTCCAGATTTCATCACTTTCACCTTTGAAGCGAAGACGATTGATGATGCTGATTCCAAGAGTAAATTTCCGTGAAAATATTTGAAATTTGGGGGAATTTATAACTAAGATCAGATTATTAACCTGAACTGGAGTTTCCAGATCAATTTGCAGTTGAGAATTATTTATTTCGGCTAAACCGGCAGCATTCCAATAAATAGAACCCGGAGAATCGCTGAGCAACGAACCGGCACCTCCGAGGGCGATCTGACGTGCTCCGATACCCATCATCAAATCAGAACCGTTTAGATTTTTAAATTCCACGCAAAGTAGTGAGGTAGATAAAAAAAAGAAAAACAGCGAAAGTTTTACATTCTTCTCAAGCATTTGTACTCCAAGTATTTAAATAGCATAATTTCTACAAATCCAATCATGACAGCTAACTTATTTTTGAAATTTCCAGACCAGATTGAAACCAGTTGTTTTTCCACCGCCGCTCACAGCTTGAATGGAAAGGTATTTTCTGATTTCGTATTCCAGCGAAACCTGCTCCGGAATAACTCCCCGCGAGCGGCCAAAAGAGAATTCTTTTTGATAGCTGATAAAAAGATCATTCGTCAGATATTTTCCCACCATCAAAGAAGCCTGCTGCCAGTTATTGCTTTCTTTGAATTCTATCACATCCAGGTCAAGTTCATTTCGGATGGAATTAGTTACTTGAGAGATTACCTGTTCGGTTATTAATTTTGTAGCGATATTGTTGCTGGCAGTTTGATCAATTTGCTTTTTCTCGCTATAAGAAAGCTCATTCAGACTTTTGCCAAAGATCAAATAGGCAAAACCGTCTGCTTCCGAAATTTCTGTTCCATTATAAGTAAAATGGATCGTAGGATTTTTTAGGGTTCCTCTAAAAATTAAACCGAGCAGATTGTTGATACCGCTTGAACTGCGCATTCTGTAGCGTGCTTCCAGATTGATCTGCGGATTATAATCCTCTTCTCCGTTCAGCACCACACTACCGTCTATGATATCAAATTTCTTTCCGTAAAATTTGTACGTTCCCCGGATGATCTGAACCGTTCCAAACAGAGTAAAATCCTGATCTTTTTTCACGACTCTAATTTCACCGCCCAGTTCAATATACATGTCTCGAGAACGAATCCAGGTATTACGCGGAAAGCTGAGCATAATATCACCACGCATGTTTTTGAGTATCAATGGTATTTGGGTTTTCTGTTTCTGCATATCACTGGAATTTTCAACCTGGATCATCTGTGCTTTCACCAGCATTGGTTTATTCACAATTGACTGATTTTTGTTGGAAGCCATATAATATCGCGACCTGTTGATTTTGATCGAACCATTAATTATAGGATTTTGTCCGTTTCCGCTGATCTTCAAATCAGAATCGATATTCAAGGCTAAATCTTTATTGTTCAGGGCAGTCCACTTTTTTGCCAGGATGCTGACAAGCAGGGTATCTATCCGATTTTCCTGGAAATCATAAAATGCTGTTCCGTTGATTTTCAGTTTTCCTTTGTTCTTTTTTGCTCCTGTTTGCACCGAAAAATTATTCAAAGTTATTTCATTCCGGCTGGTTTCTATATCCAGTTTGATCTTTTTATAATCGATACCGTAATCCGGAATTTTTACTTTTCCGTTTTCCAGTTTGATCGAGGCATCGAGTAGCGGATTTTCCAGTGTATTTTCCAAATTTGCCTGCAATAGAATTTCACCCTGGCTTTGTTTGATATTTTTGTTTAAAAGTTTTAGCAATTCCAGATCGATGGGGCTGGCTCTCAACTGCAAAGACAACTGTCGCTCCCGATTCAGTTGGAAGGTATTTGCTGCCAGATCAATATCGATCGGAATGAATCCATTCAAAGTAAAATATTCCTGCTCTGATCTATTCATGTGGAAATCTACGTTTATCTGCCGATCCTGCAAGATGAAATTTCCAACCAGACCGGAAAAGCTATAACCTTCATATTCTCCGTTCCGAATTTCCAGTTGGGAAATTAGCTTTGGTGTTTCCCTGGTGCCGGACAGTGTTGCAGAAAAATTCAAATTTCCGGATAACTTAATATCTTGGACTGCAATTGAGAGCAGGGAATTAATATCTCCGTTTTGAAAAGATATGGAAAACTCGTTATCTCCCTGCAGATCGATGTAGCCATCGGCAATGACAGCTTGCTCTCCATTTTTCAAATTCAAATTCCGGATATCGTAATGCTCATCATAAAATTCTATTTGGAGAGAATCATTAGAATTTTCCCAATTTTCTCCGGCGATGAAAAGATCAAGCTGGGAAATTAACAGACGGTTCAATGCACCAGCCCAAAATTGCAGCCGGGTGTGCAACTCTTGTGAAGCGGATTTGTGAAGCCGGATTTCTGCGATCACAGTTTCCGGTTCATATTTACTTTGGACATATAAAGAATCAAAATTCATTCCACCGGCAGTGATGCCGATCATTTCAGCTTCGATATTTGCTGTAGGTTGTTTATCTTTAACTATCAAATCGATTTCACCGTTCAGCTCGGAAATTGCATTTTGCTGGTATTTAAGGTCAATAATTTTAAGCGAAGAATGATTGGTGAATTCCTCTAAATCGCCATTAACCGAGCCTGAGATGCTGCCTTTTAGTTTTAGATCAGCTAACTGAGGAACCGGTAATTTCGGCAAAGAATCGAGCCAAACCGAATAAACCAAATTATGCTTTCCTTTCAGGGCGCCGCTGCCGCTTAAATGTAAATTTCCATACGGATTCATAAAATATAGCGAATGAAGCAGATAATTTCCCGCATCAAGATTTGTGTCCAGAAAGAAGCTGTCGATTTGAATATTCTCGATTTCTGTTTTTTTAATGGAAAGTTGCAGATTTGCCTCAATCGTTTCCAGCGTTTTTCCCGCTCCGATGATGCTGAAATCCGCATTCAGGTTAGTGGGTTTATGAAGTGTTTTCACAAAAGGTTGAACATTTAATTCCTGAACATTTCCCTTCAGATCATAGCCAATATTTTCGAGGATATCTTCTATATTTCCTGCTAAGTTCAGTCTTCCCCATTCCGAATCGACTGTAAATTCTTCCCTGAATTTTTGCCTGTTTCCCTGGCATTTCAGATCGACCGCCTGCACTTTTCGACCATTCCAACTGGATTCTGCCAGCTTGAGTTGGGTAGCAATTTCTATTTCCTCCAGATTATTGCCGGAAGAAATAAAACTGATGTTTCCATTCAAATTGGATTGTTTTTGATCCGGCAGCCAGGAATGAATATCGAAATTTTGCCAGCTACCTGCAATTTCAGCCTGGAAGGGATTTTGATAATCTGCCAAATTCAAAGCAAGATCCAGATTTTGTTTCCCTGAGCTCATCGCTAATTTTACCTGCAATTGGTTGCTGTTTAGTTGCGCAGCAATATTGATTTCCGGATTACCGGCTAATCTTGGTGAAGGCAGCCATTTATTCAATTCTGCCAGCGAAAGAGGATTAGCTAAAAGAGTAATTTCCGCCGATCGATTCTTCAAAGAATTTATTCTGCCTCTGGCTAAAATGCGGCTCTTGGCAGATTCAAGTTGTAGCCTGGAAATATCGATCATATCAGGATTTTTACTGCTGACTTCCGATAATTCTATCCGGAATTCCTGCGGCAAAATATTCAAAGCCGCCTGATCGATCTGCCAGGAAATCTCGTTTGATATTTTGGCTGAAGCCTGGATTTGAGGTATTAGAATTTCTTGTGGTAAGAATTTTTGGTGTTCGGAAAATTGCAGGGTTATTTTTCCATCATTTTGAGAAAATTCCGCAATTTCGATGCTCCAATTAAATGGAGTTGCTGATGTATCTTTCTTAGTTTTGGCTGCCATAATTTCTTGGAAATTCCAGCTTCCGTCTTCTTGTTGAATAAAATGCATTTCAGGTTTTTGAATTTTGATCGCATTGAACCTGATCTGTTTTTTCAAAATTCTCTTCAGATCATAATCCAGTTCGATGCTTTCAATCGTTAATAGTTCTTGCTCGTTTTGGGTAAGTTTGATATTTTCCAGCCTCAGGTTACTCCAGAGATTTCCCTGCAACTTTCCTACACGTAATTCCGCATTCAAGTTGTTATTTGCCTGCTTTTCAACAGCCAGTCTAATTTGATTTTTGAACCAGCCGGTTTGCGAGATCAAGCACAGCAGAACCAGCAGCACAAGGAGAATAAGCAAAATACTGCCAGCGATTTTCAGTGTTTTGATCAATATTTTTCTCATCCTAAAAAGCCTCGCCAATGCTGAAATAAAAACGAACAGGCAGATTTTGTTCAAATATCGGATAAGCTGCATCGAGGCGGAACGCACCCAGAGGCGTTTTTATCCTAAGCCCACCACCCAAGGCATAGCGCAGATCGTTCAAATTGTGCTGATACGCCTGTTTCCAGATATTGCCGCAATCTAGAAAAAGCACACCTGAGACGATTTTGTAAATCGGATAACGTAGTTCAAAGCTTGCTTCCAGCAGACTGTTTCCGCCGCTGGGAACACCTTCAGCGTTCTTTGGACCGAGTTCTGATCGGAGCCAGCCACGCATACTGCTTTGTCCTCCACCATAGAATCTTTCTGCTAACGGAGTTGTTTCATTTGAACGGGTCGGCTCCATCACATCACATTCCACCCTGGTTGCCAGAACCAGGTTATCACTCAAAAGCGTGTATCTGCAAATTTCCGACAGCAATTGATAATAATGATAATCACTGTAAAAACACAATCCTGAAAAAACCGCTGTTGCTGCAAAACGCCAGCCGTTGGTAGGCGAAATTATTGGCTCGGAATTATTGAAACTGTAACCAAAACTGCTGATGGATAATTGATAATTTATCTTACCGTCTGCCAATAATTCGTCTTCTATGAAATCCGATTTGGCAATTAGATTATTCCATTCATAATTATAATCGAAATGAAAACTGGAGCATTTGGCGTACATGAGCTTGTAAATCCAATATAAACCGGAACTCTCTTGAGTATATCCCTTTTCGTTCTTCTTCAGAATATAAGGATTAAATGAAAGTGAACCGCGTTTATAAAATGCTGACGGTTGTTTTAAGTTCAATGAAATATTGTAAGGTTCCAGATAGGAATATCGGGCGATGAATACTGCTTTTCTGATTCCGCCCAGAAATCCGAGTTTGGTGATATTGAGTTCCGTTCTGAACCTTTCTTCCATACCGAAGCCTACGGATAATTGGGTGGATAAACGAGGTGCTTCCTTAACGTTGATTAAAACATTTACTAAATTACTTTTATCTTCGCTTTCCTCCAAATGCAGCGTCGTATATTGAAACATCTCGAGATGCTGCACTGTGCTCTGGGTTTTCTGCAGATCCTTTGGATTAAAATAATCTCCGCTTTCAAAGGTGATGCGATCACGGATGATCGATTCTCGAACTTTATCATTTCCAATTATTTTTATGGTTCCGTAAGACATTTTTTGCCCGGGAATGATGATAAATTCTACTTTAACTTCGCTCTGATCTTCATTCAATTTCAATTTGTAATCAACTTCAGAAAATGGATAGCTTTCGTTTTGCAGCCAGGTGAGCAACTTCTTTTGAGAATTTTTTAAATCCTCATCCCGAAACCGTTCACCAACTTTTAAATCTTTTTCCAGGAAACTGTTACTAATTTCCAGACTTTTATCCCGTAGTCCGTTAGCTATTCCCAAATCTATTTCTGCTCTTGGTTTTGGCAGGCCGGAACGCAGAATTTGCTTTATACTGTCGGCAACCTCGATCGTGTAGATCAAGTCGGAAATCAGCACCGGTTTGTTTTCCCGGATGTTCAGTTTGAGCAGCACCGTTTCATTCTCATCATCGACGATCAGCTTCGGAACGATCTCCACATGCAGATAGCCTTCCTTCTGATATAAAGCCGTTAAATTCTGCAGATCGATATTCAATTCGGATTCGTTGTAGAGATATTTCTTTTTCCAGAAAAGAGAATTTCGTAAAAAAGTATTTTGTTTCATGCTCATCTGATTTTTCAAGCGAGACCTGGATATTTTCTGATTGCCGCTGAGTGTGATCTTATTCAGGTTATAATTTTCCTGGGCAGGAAGCAAAGAAAACCCTGCCAGCAGAAATAAAAGTATCAGCAGGTATTTAAGTTTGCCGGTAATCATTTTACTGCAGTCCCATTTTGAAATTGAATTGTGTTCCGGGTTGTTCCGCGGAAGAAGAATGGAATTTTTTCAACAGCCGGTTGAAGGTGTTTTGGGAAGGCTTTTCGTAGGAAAGATCAAGCAAAAATCTGCGAAATCCCTTTTCCTGCAATTTATGGCGATATTGCAGCAGAGAAACCGGAATGTCCGGAATAATGCAGGTTATGCCGTCTCGCACCAGCTTCTGATAGGTGTTTTTATCGTCCTGAAATTTTTGTCCATCCTGCAGGGCAGGCAGGCGGGAATAAAAAAGTTCCGGATAAAAATACAATGGTACAATGCCTTTTCTGTCCTTGCCCTGCAGCAGGTTGGGAAAATCATTTTCAAACGGATAAATGTAGAATTTAATCTGCTCTTCCTTCAAAAACTGGACGGCAATATCATTCAAAACATACACATTCTCGCTGCTGCAAAAAGCAACTTTATGGGAAGAAGAAAATAATTGTTTCTGAGAAATATGGCTCAACATGAAATGAGAAACACCCATTTTGGTCAGCTTTGCAGTCATGTTTCGATAGAAATCGAGATCATTTTCCGGGATGAATTTGGGAAGCTGAACGATGATTTTATGAAGAATTTTTTGCAGGAAAGCCGAACGCAGATCAAGCTGCTGCCATTCATTCTTCGTTAAGTTCAGGATGAGAAAATCGAATTTATCAAAAAATATTTTCCGCAGCCAGTCCAGGTGATTGATGCGCAGGAAAAGCTGTTCTGTGGTTGGGATTTTTTGTGAACCGATCTTTTGCAGGATGTTGTTCTTTCTCTGCTCCGGCATCCGCAATTGCAGTTTTTTGCCGGTTAACGCAAACTTGCTGCTGAATTTTTTCTGTCCCAATCCTGCCAGAAATATATTATCTCCGGCTTGATAATCGCCGGTTTCGGTATCGATTTTATACGTGGTTTCCGAGTCTTCTGCTCGCTGCGGTGAAAGTGTCGTAAAATTATCATTTTTGATCTTGATCGCAGACGAGTTTTTTCCATTTTGAGGCTGCACCCGAACACGATTTCCGATCTCTAACCGGTGCTCGGTTTTGAATGTAAATCCATTCGTTTCAATAGAATCGATAGTTCCGATCAGGTTACCCGTGAAAGGATCGTCTGTGATCGAATGGCTGACATTTCCACCGAGAAAGTAGGAAGTTTTCTGCCGGCCCAGATCAAAATTTAATATTTTTTTGGCTTTCTCAATTTTGGCTGGATCATCGATCGCCATCCTGTAGGCACGTGCTGTTTGATAGACGTATTCGGCTGATTTCATGCGCCCTTCGATCTTGATGGAAGAAATATTCAACGCGGCAAGTTGGGGGATCAATTCTATCTGCTGGTTATCCTTTAAACTGAAAAAATATTCCGCTTTATTTCCGGCGGAAAATATGCGACGGCAAGGCTGGCGGCACAAGCCGCGATTGGCGCTCATTCCTCCCAGGTAGCTGCTGAACAGACACATTCCCGAAAAAGAATAACACAGTGCGCCGTGAGCGAAAATTTCCAATTGAACTTGCGATTTTCGAGAGATTTCCTGCAATTCGGAAAAAGTGAGTTCGCGAGCCAGGATCACACGTTCAAATCCATTCTGCCGGGCAAATTCAGTTCCGGCAGAATTATGAATTCCCATCTGGGTGCTGGCCTGATAAGGAAATTTAGGAAAAAAATTTTTAAGGATGTAAAGAACTCCCAAATCCTGAATTATCAAAGCTGTTATTCCGGTTTGAGAGATCATGTACAGCGTATCTAACAGAGTAGAAAGCTCTGAATTTTTGATCAAAGTATTTAAAGTGAGATAGGTTTTCAGGTTATTTTTTCCCGCTTCTTTGATGAGTGATTGCATTTGATTGGGTGCAAAATTTTTGGCGCGTCCCCGGGCATTGAAATTTCTCAAGCCAAAATAAACCGCATCTGCTCCGCCTTCCAAAGCAGCATAAAATGATTCGGTATTCCCAACTGGTAAAAGAAGTTCAGGTTGCATTTACACTTTTGTTATCAATACAACCGCAGTGGCAGAAATTCCTTTTTCTTCGCCGGTGAAACCCATTCCTTCTTCCGTCGTCGCTTTTATCGAAATCTGGGAAATATCGCAATTGAGATCGAAAGCAATATTTTGACGCATCAGGGGAATGGAAGGTTGCAGTTTGGGATTTTCTGCACAGATAGTGGCATCGAGATTACAAATTCTGTAATGTTCTTCATGCAGAAGTCCGGCGCTTTTGCGCAGTAAAATTCTACTGTCGATGTTGCGATAGCTCTCATCATTATCAGGAAATCGAGTGCCAATATCGCCTTTTGCCAGAGCGCCGAGAATTGCATCGATGATCGAATGGATCAAGACATCGGCATCCGAGTGCCCCCAAAGTCCTTTATGGAACGGAATATCTACTCCGCCCAAAATCAATTTTCTATCTACAGAAAACTGATGCGCATCATAACCATAGCCGATTCGCATAAAATCTCCAATTCATAAAATTATTAATAAATTATTTTTCCAGATTTTTGAAATAATTTTCATATTCTTCCATTGAATAATGCATCGATTCCTCAAGCTGTTCCAGAAGTTTACCTACCCTTGAAAGGTTATTGTTTTTGCCTTTCATCTCTATTTCAAAGCATATCTTAGCAAATTCCTTGGCTCCCAGATTTGCGCTGGCACCTTTCATTTTGTGGGCAATAGCTTGAACATCTTTTGCTTCATTTTGCTGATAGTGCTCTTTCAATAATTCAATGTTTTCATTAAATTCGGCAGAAAAAATCCGAACTAATTCTTTCAACATTGTGCCGGCTATTTCATCAGCATCAAGATTTTTCAAAGTATCGATCATAACCCAATCCATGATTTTAGCAGAAGATGGTCGATTATTTTTCAGAGCTATTTGCTGCGACTTTTCTCCCCAGCGAATGATGGAATCCTGGATTTCTTCAACAGCTACAGGTTTAGAAATATAATCATCCATTCCCATTTCCAGGCATTTCTCTCGATCACCCTGCATAGCATTTGCAGTCATAGCAATTATTACAGGCCGCACATCGGGCGGCCACAATTTCAAGATCATTTTAGTTGCTTCAAAACCATCCATTTCCGGCATCTGTACATCCATGAAGACAAGATCGTAGGATTGCCTTTTGAGAGCGTCGATCACTTCAAATCCATTAGCGGCAACATCGGCAGCATAACCTATTTTCTGCAGGATCATGAGAGCAATCTTTTGATTGATAATGTTATCTTCTGCCAGAAGAATATGCATGGGAAATCGCTTGAAAAGCTCAGGATCCAATTTTGAATCGCGTTTTTTATGTTCTTCTCTCTTTACGCTTTTAGTAAGAACTTTAGCCATTCCATCGAAGAGCTGTGATTGTTTAACCGGTTTTGATAGGAAGAGATTAAACGTGTTTTCCGGAATTAGTATATTCTGAGGTTTTCCTGCTGAGCTGAGCATAATCAAGGGTAATTCTGCCAAAGCTTTATCATTTCTGATCTTCAGACCAAGTTCTGCTCCATTCATTTCCGGCATGTGCATATCCAGAATGCCAAGATCAAATCTCTCATTCTTCAGAATTTCCAAAGCTTCTTTACCGGAAGCTACAGTTTTGGGCAGCATGTGCCAATGTTCACACTGAATTTTTAGTATTCTTCTGTTTGTTTCATTATCATCGACGATCAGGATTCTGGTACCTTCCATCTCGGGAACTTTATCGATCATATTATATGCTCTGCGAACCGGACCGGCGGTAGTTTTGATGCTAAAATGGAAAATTGAACCTTCCCCATAAACGCTGTCAACCCAGATTTCTCCACCCATAAGAGTAGTCAGTTTTTTGCAGATCGCCAATCCCAATCCTGTACCGCCGTATTTGCGGGTGGTGGAAGAATCTACTTGAGAGAAAGCCTTGAAAAGCTTGTTCAATCTTTCTTCCGGAATGCCGATACCGGTATCTTTGATCGAAAAATGAAGTTCCATTATCCGGTTTTCTACAGATCTTTTTTCCACATGCAGAAAGATGTCGCCTTTTTCCGTAAATTTGATCGCATTGTTCACCAAGTTTACAAAAATCTGTCTTAATCGAGTGATGTCTCCGTTGATAAACGCCGGCACATCCGGTTCGATCAAATAAACCAGGTCGAGTTTTTTTTCTGCTGCTTTAGTACTTACCAGGTCGAAAGCTTCTTCGATGCAGGCGCGCAGTTCAAAGGGTTGTGTTTCCAATTCTATTTTTCCCGATTCGATCTTGGAAAAATCTAAAATATCATTGATGATCGTGAGTAATGAATCTCCACTCAAATGGATCGTATCGACGTATTCCTGCTGTTCTTCGGTAAGATCGGTATCGCTTAATAAGCCGGTCATACCGATCACACCATTCATCGGTGTCCTGATCTCATGGCTCATGGAAGCCAGGAAATCGGCTTTTGCCCTGGTTGCAGCTTCTGCTGCATCTTTAGCTTCCAATAACTCTATTTCATTTTTCTTTCTCTCTATCACCACGGCTAATTGGTCGGAAACAAACTCCAGCAGTTTCTGCTCTCTTTTGCCGTAAAGTTTTTCGTTGTCATAACTTTGTACAGCAACTACCCCGATCACTTCATCGAGAACAATGAGAGGAACTCCCAGCCAAACTTTGGAAGGCGCTCCAACGCGTTCTACTTCTCCCGATTTAAATAATTTGTTTTGAATTTTTGTTGTAGCCAGAAGTGATTTCCTGGTTCTGATAACAAAAGAAGTGAGCGTTTTTCCGGCTGGAAATGTGGTGTACTGGTCTTTTTCATCTTGCTGATAGGGAAGCGAAAGCATATCCGTTTCCTTATCATAAAGTGCAATATAAAAATTTGTAGTATCGATTATCTCATTTAAAATATCCTGGATGGAACGGAATAATTCATGAGATTCTTTTATTCTGTTTACCGCATTGGAAATTTTGTATAATATCGTCTGCAGTTTTGCTGTTTCTTTTCTGGAAGTAATGTCATGCCCCATTCCCTCGATCGAGATCACTTTACCTTTAGCATCAAAGATGGGAAATTCAGAAATCTCCAAAGTGTGAACACTGCCGTCTTTGTGATAAATCTCGATCTCATAGGTGGGGGGCTGCTCACCTTTTATCGCCTGATTTGTATATTTGGCCGCCAATTCATTTTGGGGATTGTCTGTAACGAAACTGTTGCGTTTATCAATAAATTCCTCTTTTGTATATCCCAAAACATTTTCTATGGAAGGACTCACGTAAGAAAAAACCCGGTTGGTGTCGTGAGTATAAAAGAAGTAATTCCCTTTTAAATTTTCCACAAGATGATTGAATATTCCTTTGGATTCGCTCAATTCCAAAGCTGTTTCTTTCATTTCAATGGAATACCTAAGCAATTCTTCTGTTTTGTTCCAATTTTTCAAAAGGGAATCCACTAAAGAAAGTATCTCGTTTTCCGTGAATGGTTTGCGAAGGTAGTAATAATCGTGATCGAGTGCATGCCGGATTTCCAGGGATGTCTTATCTTCATAGCCGGTGACGAAGATAATGATGACCTTCGAATCTATTTTCCTGAGTTCTTCGGCAGTTTGCCAGCCATCCATACCCGGCATGCGAATATCCAAAATGCAGATGGGAATTTGTTCATTGTTTTCGTACGTTTTTGAAAATACTGTTAATAGTTGATTTCCATTTGTAAAAAACTGTGCTTCAAATAGTTGACCGGACTCTTCATCAGGTAAATCCGTGTGCTGAAAAATTTCCTGGTAAAGATTCAGAAGATTTTGATCATCATCAGCAATCAGAAGTTTTCTGTTCATTTCATCCCCTATCAAAACGCCTAAAATTATCTACATCTCTCGGTTAATTATTTTTTATATGATTAATTATAAGTCAATAACAAAAAGGTGATTTATTAAAATGATGAGCGAAATCCAGCAAATTGATCTTTTCCCT
>JAUSOT010000167.1 GCA_030656075.1 Candidatus Cloacimonadales bacterium | reverse complement strand
GAATAAATTCTGAGGTGGATTGAGCGGCTGCAATTCAAACCAATCAAGAGCATTGCTAATGAACATATTTATTTCATTATCATCATTTATTTGCGAAATGTCAAAGCTGAAAAAGAACATCTTGTAAATAAGGTTATCTATCCAAAGTCCGCAGGATTCATAATTTGCATAAGCAAAATTACCTGGTCCATAACCAAATTCTTCGAAAGGTCCGCCCAGAAATTCAAAGGCATTATGAGAGCCGATTTCAGAGTTAACAACCATATCTACATAATCATCAGGGCAAGAATCATAATTTAAAAGTACATCGGGAGAATTGGCAAAAACGAAGATTTCCTGGCCGGAAGTTGCAATAGGAGAATTATCCAAAACAATAAAACTACCGTCCAGATTAACATAATTATCCGGTCCACCGATACCATTTGTACCACCATCCGGGATAAAATACGGACTGCCGTCCGACAAATAATTTCCCCGGACATAAGCTTTCATAAAGATCACACGTGGTTCCAGCCAACCGCTGTTATATTGCTTCATGGCATGATCATCAGAAGCAAAAAAGACATTCTTGGGATTGGCATTCGTTCCCAAATCTACAAAATCCATCAAAGCCTGGCCTATTTTATTAGCTCGAACAAAATTAGTACTGTTGGCATAAGTAAAGATCACATCATAATTTTCAGAGAAAGCAAAATCTTCATATTCATCCCAATTATAAATATCATAAGTTACGCCGGCTGCATTTAAAGCGCTGATGTATTTGGGATATTCGATATATTGCCAATCCTGGTAACCGGGAGTAATTCCGGCGTGAGCAAAAAGAATATTAACTCCCTCAGTCGGTAACATCTTAAAAGAGAAATATTCAGCGGGAGCATTTGCCGGTAAAGTTCCTCTATTTTGTGCCGGAGAATCATCTGTAGCAGCAAAATAATAATTGAAATCAGTACTATTAGGAACACCGGTAATTTCGTAAGTGTAAATATTCGGTTCTTCAAAACCGGTATGTGAAATGCCTTCCCAGCCATTACCATAATCGTAATAAAGAGTATCGGTTTCTATTTCCGACATGTCCGATATTTGAATGCTGAACGTGAGATCACTGCTAAAAGTATTGCCGCATTCTTCATAAATAAAGGTGGGAGGATAATAATCGATTGAAGGATAAAACCTGATAGCTAATTCATTTGTGAGCAGGTTACCGAGTGGTTCCACGCCCACATAATTACCATTTTCTACGATCTCCCGTAAATAGCAAAGTCCGATAGTTGCTTCGTCATTTTGAATAGCCACAGTGGAGCTTTGTCCGTTCACATGTGGTGTAGTATATCCGGTTTGGCCATTATCGGTATTTTGATATTGAAAGATAATCTCACCGTTTTCATGAAAAATAGCTTCATAACACAGAGTCGGTTCGCCACTGTAGTTATAATCAAATTCAAAATTCTGCCATTCTATCACACAATAACGATTGGGAGCTGTTCCAAATGTCTGATAATAGATATCACCGATTCCTTCGTTAACTCTTTGAGCATCCCAATAAACAGCTACCAGACCGGGCATTTGTGTATAACCGGGAATCGGAAATGTGGCATTAAAAGAGAAGCCGTCATTTCCCCAATCAGGATCCGGATAAGGATGAACCCAGCTATTTTCAGCAAGAAGGATTTCACCGTTTGTATCTACATAAAAATATGTTCTGTCAGTTCCGTAAAAAGGAAAATCGAAGCCAAAATCAATCGCTTCGCAAAAATTACCGTCACCATCAAAAGTGGGAACACCATGCATGATCGCCGACATTCCGGTCTCACTTATCTCGATCCAATCATAAACCGGTCCGCCTTCTACTTCGCTATCGATCCACATATAACCGAATTCATCGGGGCCGCCTGTTCCGTAATGAATAACTATTTCGGTTTCAATGGAAAATGCATCATTATTAGGATTGGCATCTCCGGCAAGCAGAGTAGTCATTGTAACGGTGTATAAGCCAATTTCATCTGCTATCCAGGGGTCGGTGAATGTGATGACTTCTGTTGCAGAGGGAATTATTGTGCCGGAATATGTGATCGTTGAATTATAAACTGCAATCGAAGTTTCATCAACGATTTCGCAGGTTATATCAAAATCATCGGTAATATCGGCAGTTCCGTAATTCATAATCGTACCGGAAGGATAAATTTCCGAATTCAGAAAATAATGATCTTCAGGAACTTCAATGGAAACCATTCCCACGTCGTTCGGTTCTGCCTGACCCACTTTTACATCGTCAACTACCAGGCAGTAAGTATCCTGTATCCATTCGACTGCCAGGTATATTTCACTTCCTGCATACGAAGACAGATCGTAGGAATATTCCACATAATCGGCTCCGATTCCGGTGATCGTATCCAGAGTAATATTAAAATTACTAATCGCATTTCCGGTGGTGGAAAGTTTAACATTGAAATCTTCCGAACCATACCAGGCTTTGGCAAAGAAGATGAACGAATCTCCTGCCTGAATGGTTACTTGCGGTGTAATGAGCCAGTCATGACCATCGCTGCCGTAACATTCTACCGCGGCTACCCAATCTCCGGAATGAGCTGCAGATGTATTCTGATAAGCTACCCATTCGAAGCCATCGTTATTCACATCGTAAACCGTCCAACCTGCAGGAATAATTCCACCTTCAAAACCTTCATCGATGCTCCATTGTCCCCAAACCATCGTTACTGATAGCATTAATATTACTATCAAAGAAATTACGTTTTTGTTCTTCATTTTTATACTCCTGTTTTATTTATTTATAAAGTCTTTTTCATATTTTTTAACTTATCTGAATAAATCCTTTCTCACATTTTTCGACCTCAACCCAGCCTTCTCCTATCCAGGAGAAGGAGTAGAAAGAGTTCCCTCTCCTCTGGGGAGGGCAGGGTGGGGCAAAAAACAATCTATTATGCAGAACTCATTATTTCTATTTTTGGATTTTCCAATTGAATCTGCCATTCAACAGCACCTTTTACAGAGCCTCCAATCGAGACATTTTCTCCCCATCTGATAGTAAAAACATCTTTTGATTTACTTTTATAAAGCGGATCAATATTGGTTTCGTTCATTTTGTAATTAGTTCCCAAAGATATCAAAGATATTTTACGTCCATCAGGGCCGCCTTCGGAGATTGCCTTGGTGATAAGATCCTCGTTCTTTTCCGCCAGATATTCCACAATTTCGTTATTCACTATTTTCAGGCTGGGATTCTTGATAGTTTTACCATAAATATATGCGGTTTTTGCCACAATAATTCCATTAATGCTATTGTCTTCAGGAATAAATAGGGCTTCTCCTCCGGGAATAAATATTAAGGGGCTTTGCCTGGGAAGATCCGTAAAAGATCCGTAATCACATATCACTTTTTGTATCTTAAAACTAAAGTCTGCCCCATTAACAATAGATAATCTAATAGTATTTGTACTGAGATATTTTAGTGATACATCCATAGTTTCTTTGGCAAGTTTGCTATAATCTACATCGAGTGATTTCCAGAAATTTATCTCAGAAAGTATGTTTTCTTCAGAGAGTTCATCGTGCATCAAGCCTTCCATCATAGCAACGCGAATATTATACTTCTTTACTATTTCCATGCTTTTAGCAAATGCTTTCTGTTGGATTTTCATCTTTTCAGGATCATCCAGGGGAATGAATCTTGATTCACCGTTAAGATAAAGATATACATTACATTCTTTAAGAGCTTTGTAGAATTTTTCGAAATCCCAACTATATGTAGCTAGCGAGAATGAATTATGCTTTGCTTCCAACAACTCTTTATCTCTGAACAACAAGGTTGTTTCAATCTGCCTATTAGAAGCTTCCACCAATATTTTTTTCACCAAAGGCATATTGTATTCGCCAGTTATGATCATGAGTTTTTCTCTTGCTTTCATCTTCAGGGAATTCTCTAAAAGGTTTGCTGCTATCCCGGCCAAATCGATATTGTTCGATTCCAATATCTGATTTATCAAGGTTCGATTATTTTCACTTTTCTCTCCAATGTTTTTATTGAGGGAAAAATCTAAAATATAATTTTTTGCCTTTGCCCTATAATATACTTCTTTATTATTCCCGATATTTATGATTTGTATCAGATTAGCAATGAGAAGTGTTTTCAAATTATAATGCATTTTTTGTTTGCTTAGTCCAAATATTTTGGACAATTGTTGTCCGGTAGCAGGATTAAGAATTAGTTCGTTAATTATTTTTATTTTAAGCTCTGAATTAATCGCTTTCATCTGAGAGAGCTTATTTACAACAAATACATTTTCAATCATTCTAAAACCCTTATCTTAAATTTGGTCAAAAATTGTTAGACCAATAATATCTGTCAAATTCTTTCTGCTTGTTTTAATTTTCTGCAAAAAAAAAATTGATATCTTGGAGCGTTAGCAAATAATTCGGATCGGGACGATCCAGCAAAACAAATGGTTCAATCGAGACGAGTGAACCAACATCTACAAACAAACCTTCCAGGTTTC
>JAUSOT010000155.1 GCA_030656075.1 Candidatus Cloacimonadales bacterium | reverse complement strand
CTCACATTATCTGCCTCTTCCGACTTCGCTTTGCTCAGCCACCTTCTCCAAGGGAGAAGGATAAGCACTTAAAAGATTTACAAAATCATCACCCTCTCCTCTGGGGAGGGCTGGGTGGGGCAAAAAACACTTAATTATGCAGAACCCTTCAGGGGAGCAATATGGAATTGAGAGACATTCTCTATTTTCTCGAAAATCACAAAAAAAGCCTCCTGAAAGCAAGAAGGCTTTTTATCTATTCATCTAATATTTCAGGAACTTCATGCGGAAGGAATAACCGATCGGATCTTTGACCTGAATTTTCCAATTCAGGATGATCTGACGGCATTTGACCATGAACGAATCCGTGAAATAGCTGCCCTCGGCTATATCGATGTCCAGGGCTTCCACTTTTCCACTGCTATTGATGATCAGCGAAAATTCGATCGTGCCGTACATATCCATCAACATGGATTCCGTGGTGAAGAGCTTGGAAATTTGCGGTTTATAGGTATTCACGATCTGATCGATATTGGCCAGTTCCGTTTTTTCCCGCGGTGTCATATCTTCGATCTTGATGTTGCCTTCTTTCACCATCTTGATGCCGCCAAAGCGTTTTTTAACTGCATCGAATTGCGCTTTGCTCTGCACTTTGGTGATGTTGTAGTTTCCTGCATTTCCGCCCAGATTGGCCACATCGACTTCTTCGAAACCGCCGGTGCTGCCCAGATTCAGGACTTCCAAACCACCCAGGTCACCCAAGCCGGATCCAGCACTATCCAAATCAAATCCGGTGCTGGTTACATCCAGTTCAGCTGAACCGCGATTGACATTTTTATTCGGTCCGCTGCCTGTACCGGTGCCGGTCGCCACGATTTCACTCACTTCCGTAACTTCCAGGATCTCACCGCTGAAATCGCCTTCACCACTGCCGCCCGGCATTCCTGCCTCCAGAGAAAGACCAAATTCCGATTGGAATTCAGCGGAAGTCATTTGCTGAGCAGCTTCAACCTGCTCGGTAACTTTTTCCTCTACTTCTTTGCGTTTTCTGGGAGTTTGCTCAACTTCTTCCACCGGGGAAACTTCCACCCGGGTAGCGATCTGTTCTATCCTTTCCAGGCGGTCCAGCAGATAGTTTGAGCTGGGAGGAACATAACTTAAATTGGCAATATAAAGTCCCAGCAGGGTGACAATAACTCCGACCAGCAGAAAAATGCGGGTAAATTTCTGTTGAGAATCCAGGGGCGAAAGATGAGCGTAACGTTTGGCTGTGGCAATTTCGCTGGGAGAAAGTACCAGCACAAAGTGTTTCGTGAAACTGAATTCTATTTCCCAATTCTCAAAGAATTTGATCCTGCCGACCGCAGCCGGATCTAAAGTAAGATTGCTTTCCTTCAAAAGTTTAGCAGCTTGCAGATCATTTCTGGTCATGATCTTATCATCTTTTTTCACCAGGATGTCCATGTTGTCCAGCAGATGCATCTGGAAGTAATTTCCAACTTTGGAAACAAGATTGTATCTGGTGGGAAAGGCCTTATCCAGAATTTGCCAAAAAATGGATTTATCGCTGCCAATATAAAATTTATTTTCAAAATCCCGTTGCGATCTGGCTGTGTCTAAGTATTTGCCTTTATATTTAAGTTTTAGATTTAAATCCTTTTCTTCCATAGATACTCCTACTGATTCTGGCCACTGACGGCAACTATCTCACCCAGAACTTCCCGTTTATCATCGGTGTGAATAGTAGAGAAATAGATGTTGGCAAAGGCTGATTGAGCGCTGAACTTGATGAACTCCGTGATGTATCTGCACTCCAGATCCTTATCTGCCTGGATCAACAAGCAGGGAACGCTGGCATTCTCTGTGATAGATTGGGCTTCGACCTGCAGAAATGCCAATAATGTCTTCCTGATAGAAGCATCGGTGATGAAATCACGGGTGGAGCCGACGATTATATTATCTTTCCCGAACAAGATATAACCAGGCATAATTTCACCCGAGTTGCTGATTTTATCGGCATACAACTTCACAATGATGGCCTGCCCGCTGTCCACGAGTTCGTTCTTGGTGATCGTGGTAGGCAGCAGCATACCTTCGGGAGCATTCTTCTGGGCGGCATCCATCGAGATGTTTTTGATCATGAACACCAGCAGAATGGTGAGAATATCAATCAGGGAAGTGATATTCAAATCTTTGGTTTTATTACCCCTTTTCCGACCGCCTTTTCCGGTCGCGCTTTTCCGAACTGGTACGTAAGATAATCTTTTCATGCTGTCTCCCTATTTCGCCTTGTAGTATTTCGTGGCGGCTGTGAGGTATTTAATATTGGGAAACTGGTAGGATTTGCAGATATCGATACATCTGAGAAGCGTATCAAATTTTACTGTTGGATCCGGCAGGATTTCCATGGTAAACTGTTTAGGATTCTGTTCTCTCAGCTTGGCTACCTCTTTGTCCAGAGTTATATAGTCATAAGTTCCAGAAGAAAGTTGAGGTATTTCTGTAACGTCATTTACCCCTTCCACCCTCACTTCAAAGCGATCGGGGAAAAGCGCCAGAGTCAGCATTCTGGGAACATCATCTTCCGCCACAACTTCACCGGCAGAGCCTTCTTCGGCAGCCGGATTGGCGGTGGGCAAAGTTATTTCGATCATAGCCAGACGTACGGAAACCATGATGGTCATCAACATCGGAATGATGACGATGAACAGGTTCATAATGGGAATTAGATTCGGTTCCCTTGCTTCGCTTTGAGAGGCAGTCCTACCTTTAGATGGACCGTGTGCCATAATCTTAATCCTTCATTGAATATGTTACTTGATTAATTGTTTTTACACTGAACTCATCCAAATCATTAATAATTTTATCGGCACGATGCTGCAGGCCACCTTTGATGAGCATGGTGGGAATAGCCACCATCAGACCGTAGGCAGTGGTTCCCATAGCCATAGAGATACCTTCCGTCAAGAGTCTGCTCTTGTCAGCTTCGGGAGCATTGGCCAGAGCATCGAAGGCTGTCACCAGACCGAAGATCGTACCCAGCAAACCCAGCAGGGTGGAAACCTGGGCAATAATATCAAACCAGAAAAGTCCGGCTTCCACTTTGGGAATGGCCTGCAACCCTGCTTCGTCGAATGAGTTCTGCAGATGGTTTCTCAATTCAATGCCTTTCTTGCCGGATTTTACACCATCATTGTAACCCAGCAAACCGCTCCAGAAAATAAAGCCGATCGTGGTTGTCTTGAATTGAGTGCAGATGCGGATCGCTTCTTCAATTTGATCATTTTTAATATATCCTTTCAATTTAAGAAAAAACTGCTGAGCATCAAGTTTTTCCTTGAAGGAAAGCTGCCAGTATTTGATGATAGCCATGATCAGCATGATGATCAGTAGAATGGAGATAATATACATGAACGGTCCACCCTGATTAAACATCCTGCCCACATTTACGGCCGACAAACTGCAGATACTGAACAATAATATAGCTAATACTATGATCTTCAAAAAACCTCTACTCATTATAAACCTCCTAACTAATATAACATTTTATTGGAATTTTTTATTTTTTTAATCATCTGTTTTTGCGCGGTGTTCTCAAAGTCGGTTACTTTGCGCGGCATCAGCGAAGCATTATCAGGTTTCCTGATCTCGATCTGAACTTCTTCGGACTGCTCACTTTTCAACATTTTCACATTCTGGAATTTATCTGTATCTTCCTTCTCGGTTTCTGTGGTCTGGGCAACCAGTCCAGAAGAAAATATCAAGGAAAGAAAGATAATGATCAGCTTTTTCATAGTCATCACCTCCAGCTCATTTATCCGCACGCTCTGATAATATGCGGGTCGCATAATCCATCTCCAGGATGAAACCTTTATAATATTCCTCTCCCACCACTTTGACCACGATCGTATTCAGACCGGGCTGCAGCTGGCTGACGGAAATTTCATTGGAAAGCACTTTCTTCAATTTATCGTCTTTCACATAGCCTTTAGCATTTATCACCAGCTCACCATTGATCCAGATGGAAGCGATATTCTGAGCGAAGAATTTCAGGGTTGCCTGCAAAACTTCGCCGTCAATTTCCACCACTTTTTTCAGGAAGACTGTATCAACTTTATTCGTATCCACCACGCTATACCAGATCTCGGAAGCTTCACTGTTTTCCAGACCGAACATCTGTTTTTTAAAGAATTCAAAGTTGGCGGGTCCGACCATCTTCCAGTCTGCAGCTCCGATGCCCGCAGTTTCTGTCGGGTTGATCAGATCGGCTTCAACAGCACGGGCAGAAGGCGCCAGCGCAGCAACCCAGGAAAAATCAGAGATCAGTTTATGCTCTTCCGTAGCCAGGTTATTCTCCAGCAATTCCTGATCGTATTGAACCGAATAATGAACGGCAAAGACGCTATTTTCCAGATTACCCGGCTCCTGTTCGATCAAGAAAACAAGACTGTTTTCTCCAGCTCGCAGGTTTTTACTGGTTAAAACTTTGTAATGGGAAGTCAGGATACCGATAATATTAACAAAGCCATCCTGCAGTTCAGCCGTATTGTTCACCAGTTGATTATTCAGGTAAATCTTCAGCGGTCGATCATAAGCATATTCGATCGCCAGCTGTTCCGGTTTGATCGGAGCCTTGAACTGGGTTTTATAATAAACTTTCTCTCCACCCGGCACGACGATAGCCCTGGAAGATTCGAAAGCAGTGGCATCTAAGATCATTTCCGCAGTTTTCCATTGAGCCGGATTTTTTACCGCCTGAACCAGAGATTCGATCGGCACGCGATTTTGCCGCCAGCTTTCATCAGCATAATATTCGTCAAAGACTTTACCTTTCCGCACTCCCAGTTCGATCATCCGATTCAAGGCCAGTTCTGTCCATTTATCACTATAATCTTTGTCATCAGAAAAAGTCGTCAGCACGGTTTGATACATCTGCGCCGCTTTTTTGCGGAATTCGTTGGCCAGCTGCAGGCTGTTGTTCTTCAAAGCTGTTTTGTACTGCTGCTGCTGAACCGGATTTTTCCGCATGGCAGCGTTGTTCAATTGATTGGAGATATCGAGATATTTCTGAACCTGGAGAAGCACCACTTCAGCGCCGTAATCATAAACTTTTCCGGCCAGATAGATCGCTTCCGTGCGCGCTTTCGTATCCAGTTGATAGTCATTGCCCTGCCGGATCAGTGCGATCATATCATCTTTGATCACGTCGCAGCGTTCCATCAGTTTACTAATGCGGTTTTCTCCATCTGACAGCTGCTTTTTCCATTCAGTCAGATAATTCACCTTGATGAGTGCGTCGGGTTTTTGGTCCAGGAAGCCTGTTCTCACCTGATCCAACTTGGATTGATATGTATTCTGGAAATTTACAAAATCCAGATAATATTGGAAAGCCTCGTGAATTGCTTCGGTGGGAAGCTGAACATTCTGAGCCAGATAACTCTGTTCGGCAGCATTAAAAGCTTTGATGCGAGCCTGCATTTCAGTATATTTTTTCTCTTCAAACAGCAGGTCAACTTCGGCTTTGAGCTCTTTCAATTTATCAGCCGCGACCTGCACAAACAGGTCGATCGAGTGATCTTTCTTGTAGATGTGAGCAGCCAGTTTTTCAAAATTTGCCGTATCATTGCGTTCTTTATACATTCTGGCCACCAGCACCAGGAAATCATTGGCTTTTTCATGGCGGGGATAAAGCCGTTCAAATTTCAGACACAACTCGATGATCTTAGCTTCGTCATTCAGTTCCTGGTAAATTTTGAGCGCCTGCAGCAGAATATTTTCCGGTTTATCGCCACCCAGATCAAATTTCCCAGCATTATCATGCAGGATTTCCAGCATTTGAGCTGCAGCCAGTTTATTATTGAACTGCTCTCCTTCATAAAATCCGATGATTTGCAGTTGGAGTTTATAAGCTTCGTTGGAAGAGGGATAGAGGGCAATGAACTGTTGCCTCAGTCTTTCACTTTGCGCCCAGTTTTGCAGGCTGTCGGAAATCGTCCAGGCTCCCAGGTAGGCAGCCAGGATGTTTTTCTTGTTGTTTTCTCTGGCTGCAATTTGCCGGAAAAGATCGATCGCGGTCTGGAATTCACTGGCTTTTTCATAGTTCTTGATGGCTTTAAAAATATAGCTGATGCTTTCCTCAGGTTTGGAATTTTTCAGCTCATTAGCCAGTTTCAGATATTGTTCGGCTCCGGTGATATAGTCTGCCGAATCCGTGAAAGTGGTCGCCTTCATCTGCATCGTAGCCAACACGTTGTTATCCAGGCTTTTCTTTTCGGCAGCGGAAGCGTATTTGGCTGCTTCGCGGTAGAAAGTTTCCGCTTCATCCAGATTGCCTTCCTGCTGACTGATCTCAGCCAGGCGGGCGTAAGTTATCTTCAGCATGTCATTATTCAGATCATAATTCAGGAGCGAATAATAATCGTTATAAGCTTCAGTGGTCTCGCCCCGCTCGTGATGCAGTTCAGCCCGGTCATAGATCAGCTTGATGACCTGGTCGTTGATATCGTGGCCTTCCCGGGCATAATCCACCAGAAAAAGTTCGAAATCCACAGTTGCCTCAATATATAAGGAATCTAAACCATCCTTATCCAGATAAATCCCGCGGCTGGAATCTGCATAAGCCTGGAAGGCAATTGTCGGACTTAAAATATTATAGATTTGACTATAGTCGTAGAATTTCGTGTCCCTGTAATAATAGAGCTCAGGATGTTCCGGATTGGCTGCCAGGAAATCGTTGATATCGGTGATGGAATCAAAATAGAATTTGGGGTCTTTGGATTCTTCGGCCATATCCTGGCTGAAACTTACCACGTTCTTACGCATGGTCTGCTGGCTGTCACGGGCTAAATCGTCAAAGAATTCCGAATATTTGCTGTAATTATTCACCAGCTCTTCATAAGACAGATAGTCTGCTTCCTGCTTGCTCTGGGCAAATTTATTATAAAATTTTGGTTCCAGAAATTCATACGCATCTTTAATAATCTGCAGTTCAGTAGTGATATCTTTGTCTTGGTTGGTTTGATACCAGAGCGAATCGGGACGGAAGTGGACTACCAGCCGGGCCATTTCTCCAATCACCAGCTCTTCGGCCGGAACGCCGTCGCGGGTGCGGGAAGGATTCTGCTTATAAAGCGTCATGATCGAATCCACCAGGCAGGGGTTTATCTTGCTGGTGGGGTATATCTGAATGTAGGCATTATAAAGATCGACCGCCTGCATGGGAGCATTGTAGATTTTTTTCAATTCGACAGCAGCCAGAATGACATCCTGCCCGTATTCTTCGCTGACAAAGTTGCGGAAAATTTCCCGCGCCATTTCGGAGGCCCGCGAATACTGCACGAAATCGGTTCCGTCATATTCGATCAAACTATAAGCCATGTTTTCAATGGCATCAGCTTCGAAGAATGGTCTTTCGATCTCGAGAGAATCAGTCTGAATAATTTCCAGGATCTGGGTAAAATCTTCGATCGCTCTGGCAAAATTGGCGCTGGCAAAGTAGGTCCAGCCTCTCTGGAATAAGCCGTGATGCTGCAGCGGATCACCTTCCCTATTAGCTACAATATTGAAGTAGGCGATCGATTTAGCAAAATAGGGACCGGGAACCCTGGCATCGAGTGCTATATTGAAATAGACCATACCCAAACGGTAAGCGGATTCCGTATTATAAATAGAATCAGGCGATTTTTCCAGAACTTCCCGATAGGCGGCAATCACATATTTCACTTGTTCTTCCGTCAATCTGAGTGAATCCGGCCAATTGACCACAAGCTCAATATTCTGCATCCTGGCTTCATTGCGCCTATCCATTTCGGAGGCAAATCCATAGTAACCGATGTTGTAATAAACCACATCCTTTTCAAAGAAATCAGGCTCAAGTTCAATCACTTTCTGGTAATATGCGGCTGTTTTCCAGGGTTCATTCACATCAATTTCAGTGCTCATATCGGCCAGGTTAAAATATAAGCCGGCTAAGCCGGGAGAATGGGGATTCTGCTCAATGAAGGCCAGAGTTTTGTTGTAAACAGTTCTCTTATAGCTCATTTTCCTGGCATATTCCCGCTGGAGTTGATCTTGCAAGCTTTGAACAGCTACTTTCTGCTCGTTTTTCGGATTCTGAGCAATGAGAGAGCAAGCACTAATCAAGGTCAGCGCAATTAAAACCATCCTCATAGCCAAGCGTGCTTTATTCATTTCTAACCTTTTCCTGAAGCTCTTTGTACTGCTTATCCATTTCCTGGGTTTGTTGGAATAAAACACCCAGCAGACTGATTTTATATTTATCCGCCACGAAAGCCACATCGCTGATCACAGAATTCAGAGCGTCATCATATTTCTGTTTCAAGACATCAAATTCCACCACTAAGAATTCCTTTTCTTTATTCAATTTTTTGAGAATCCGGGCATTAAAATTAGCGATGATTTCCTGCTTGCCGGCCATCAATTCCGCATTATTGTTGGCGATAGCTTCGATTTCCGACTGAATCCGCTCTGCCAGCGTTCCGCTGGGTTTGCCGCCAAACATCAATTCGGCAATGATCTCAAAGGCGCGCTGATTATCTGACACGATATCGATGTAGTTACCGATTTTAAGCGCTATATCGGGATTGTTGTTATCTTCCGCCAGCACCTTGATCTCTCGCCAGACCTGCAGATCGATTTCCTGCAGTATCTTCTCGATGGCCAGATGGCGGGCCAGGTTATATTCGGCCGGGGAATAGTAGGCACGGTGCCCCAGATACTTGATCACTTCCAGAACAACCATGGTAGAATCGCCAGCTTGGATTTCGGCATCCAGCAGAGCCTCAATTTTATCCGTGGGGATAGTTTTGGAAAGCAAAGTCAAAGCTTCCATTTCGGAAATCGTATTGCAGTAGGCTTTATATTCATTTTCCAGCGCGATCAGCAGTTGCAGGGAATGGGCATCGAGGCCCTTATAGAAATCTTCCATCATATCGTTCGTATCCTGCAGCAGGGCATTTACCTGGCTCAGCTGAGAATTCAGATTGAGATAGTCGTAAGAAGCTGTGTCGGTGCGGGCTAATTGCCGTCTGATGTTATGATAGTCGGAGAGTAATTTGTACTTCCGGTTCAGGATGCTCAGCAATTCATCATTGGCAGCGATCATTTCCTGCACGGCAATTTCAGTCTGATCCAGATCTTCAGAGCCGTGCTGGGTAACCGTTAAGAGGAATTTCGCCGAGGTATAGTATTCGCTCTTCGCCGGTTTGGCAATGATCATATTCAGATAAAGGCCAGCTTCATCATATTGGTCGGCATCTTTGAATTCCGAGGCAATTTCGTACAGAATCTCATCCGGGATTTCCTGCTTCTGCAGAGCAACATATTGCTGATAATACTGCAGTCCCAGATCCATTTCGTCGTTAAGGATGGATAACCGGGCCAGACTGAGCAGTACAAAGTCGTAGTATTTGGTGGAAGTCTCATAAGCGGCAGCTAATGATTGGAAGGCGTCGATCGCGGCCTGGATATCTTCCGTGAAAAAAGTAATCATAGCCAGCATGGCTTCAGCCCGGAAAGCGTAATTTTCGTCAGCAGTTAATTCCGTGAATTTTTCCTGAGCTTCGGCATACATCCCGGTATTAAAATAAGCATTAGCCAGCCAGAATGAGATTAAATTCGTTTCCGGGCCCGTGTATTCAATTGCCAGGGCAATGAGTTCTGCATCGTAGCCCTGAAGGTGATAGATTTCCAGCAGCAGTAAAATGCCGGAATTAAGTAGAGAGGAATCAGGATAATTCTGGGTCAAATCGATCAGAAAGTTGCGAGCTTTGTCCAAATCCTTTCTCAGATAGGCCAATTTAGCCCGGTAGTAGAGCAGCTGATCCTGAACTTCCGGCACAGCACCGTAGATAATGCTCAATTCGCCCAGTTTGCTGCTGATCTCTGCCAGGTTGTTGTCAGCGAATAGTTTAGGAAGAATTTTGCTTTCTTTTTTCAGGCTTTTGCTGATTTCCGAGATTTTTCCCTGCTCAGCTAATTCCTGCATCGCCGCTTTTTGCTGCAGAAGATGGTGATAATAGGCAATTTCTGCTTCCAGGACAGCCAGTTCACTTTTTTCCATTTGGAGTTGTTCGAGAAGGGGAGCAGCATTTAACCGGTTACCTGCCAGAGCCACCTTTTCTTGTGCAAAAAGGCAGGCCAAGCCTGACACTACGAGTAAACACAAGAGTAATTTTTTCATAACTAATATGGGTTATTCTTGTAACAGTTTTCTGATTTCTTCCAGTTCTTTTTCAGCCTGCTTGCGGCGTTCTCTGATCTGTTCGAGTTCATCCAGCAGAGGATTAGTTCCGTCGTAGTAACTGTCACCAGATCCAGGAACTGTGTTACCACTCATATATCTGGAGGTTTGCAGTTTTTTTCTCTTTTCGGAAGCCTTTTTCTCAGAGAATTTATCGAGGGTATATTGCAGATTGACAGCGAATTTATTACCCTTGGAACCCATAAAATCTTCTATATGATACATGGCTGTCTGAATTGTAAAGTTTTTAAAATAAATATTGAGACCTAAATTGAGATCCTGGCCATCAATCTCGCCACTAAATCCCCAATATCTGGCTGGCTTTACGTCCAAACCTAAGAAAACCCCAGTCATATAACGACTATATTGTCCCCGGCCCAGAAATCTTCTAGCGCCGAGGCCGGCGTGAAAAGTTGTTTCAATAAACTCCAGAGCAGGAATGCCAGTGATAATGACAATTGATTTGCTGAGCATACCGAAAGGCGAGACCCAGACATAGTCAATTGCATCAGGATAATCATATCTTTCAAATCCGCCATTTTTTACTTCTGTAATTATGTTTAACAAACCAAAAGAAATCGCCGGCAAGGTTTCAGTTTCACTAATGAGTTTTACTTTAAGATTTCCATACAAACCGGCCGTACTGGCATAAACCAGCCCGATCTCCAAGCGGTCATATAAGCCTATTCTGAAATTCGCTGCAAAATCATATTTGTCATAAGGATCAGGATCGTCGGGTACTACTCCGTCTTTGGTGAAGAAATTCACATAAGAAATTTCCATCATCAGATGCGGCAGGCAATAGGCATCCGGAATATTGATATTACCCATGGCTGAATATGGTATCGCCAACAGCATCGGTGTTAGCAGCAACACCGAAAAAAAACAAATAACTCTTTTCATAACTATACCCCCCAAAAACTATACTTTTTTATAAATTATTGACATTTTTTACGACCAGCATTTTTTCCTCCAATGCCTGAAACTAAAAAAATGACTCTTGGAAAACAGGGAGAAGACCTGGCAGTCCGCTTCCTGACAGCTAATCAATACACTATCCTGAAACGCAATTTCTTCTCTGCCTTCGGTGAAATCGATATCATTACCCAAAAAGGAGATACGCTGGTTTTCGTGGAAGTGAAAACCAGAACTAGCAATTTCACCAACGCTCTCAATAGCGTTTCCTTTGCCAAACAACAAAAAATGATCACAACCGCTGCTCAGTTCTTAGCTGATCATACCGAGTACGAAGATTTAGCCACCCGATTCGATGTAATTTCAGTCATTTTCCGAGATCAGAGCTACTCCTTAAAACACTGGCCGGATGCTTTCATTTAAAGTTAATTTTGCGAACTTCTCACACAATTTATCATTTAAAGAACAACTAAGGTAAAATTATAAACTTAATAGTAATTGTCAAACTTCTTATTCTAAAAAATCAAAATCGAAATCTTCGCCCAGATAATCCTGCCAGTTGGCGGTAGAGCTTTCATCCTGGTCACCATCAGCATAAATCAAGCGAAAATTGCCGCTCATTTGTGAGTCTATGAAGATATAAGTCTTGTTGGTGCGAGTTCTGAATTTCCAGATTTGGTATTCTTTTTGGCTGGATTTGGTGTTAAACCCCGTATCCTTTTCAAGGATTTCATCCGGTTTGCCGTTTTTCAAATAAATCCGACCTCGATCGGTTGACCAGCCCTGTTCAAAATGGGAAAATTTTTTATTGCTGTAGGCAATTCTCTCCTGAATTTCTGCGAAAAATTCATTCTTTTCTGTCGTGGGATCGGGATCATTCTGCAGCCAGAACCTGTTCAAATAATTTATTTTTCCGGTCTCGCTCAAAGTTTTCCAGGTTTTGAGCTGGTTACCGGCTAAAAAATAGGAAACCAGCTTAAATTCGTCATCCAGATCGACAAACATCCGGGCACTGAAGGAACTGGGTTTTTTAATGCTTAAAAAATCACTTTTTGTCTCAAAATTGCCGGACATATTATCAATCATTCTGATTTCCAAAGTATAATAGCCATCCTCCAATTCTGTGATCGGCAGGGTTTGAATTCTGTAAATAACTGAGTCGGATGAGGTTATCTGGTTCACTTTTTGCAGGATTGCTGCGTCGTTTTTCATCAGGTTAATTTCTTCCTGGAGATCCGAGCAGCCGAGTGAATCTCTTGCAAAATTATATAATTCATAATAGACAAATAGATTATCAGAATCAGAGGTGGAAAACACATGACTGGCTTTGATCATAAAAAGCTTATTACCGCGATGAAACAACTCTAAATAGTTCGTCGTGTCAGCCCTGACATCAGAAGAAAGTTCCAAATCGCTGAGAAGGGAATTTTCTGCTATTAATTCAAAATCGTATTCCCAGATAGCCTCGTTTTCGCTCACTGGATCTCTGAAAGCAAGCTTGAAATGCAGCCCTGATTTCGTCAGAGGAAGTGACAACTTATCCGTAAATTGCATACTGGATTTGGTTTTAGCTTCGTCGGTCACAACAATTTTGCTCGTAAACACATCATGATACAGTAAATTTTCAGCCAACAGAAGGGAAAAATCAGTTTCCAAGGTCGCGGCAAAACCTTGCGTGGTTTTAACGAATTTGAGATCGTGATAAACAATCTGGTAATTGATATCTAAAATCGTATTACCGGCTTGATCTAAAAACCGGTTGGCATCCACTGCAATAGGCAGAGATTCAGCAAAACAGAAAGATCCGGTCAGCCAAATAAACAGAAAAAACCATATTTTTTTCACTGGCAACTCCCTATTTTAATTGAAGCTGAGATTTATCCGCTGATTGGCGCCATCCACTTCATTCAGCAGTTTGATAACTTCAGTATCAGGAAAAATCTTTAAGGATCGGGGATGCAGATTGAGAGATTTGTATTTGGCAGATTCAACCGTGATATGAACGCCGAATTTTCCCGGATGAGCTTGGAAAGCCGCAGCGAGTCTTTTCGAGAATTCATTGGTAAAAAATTTCTCCGGGATTTTCAGAAAATAATCCCCGCTCAAGCTTTTTGCCAGTTCATCAAAATGCATCATTTTTCTGGGAACGATCCGCAACACGTTATCGTTGCCATTCTGGTAGGAATTTTTCTTGCCGATAATAAAAAACTCTTTCCCTTCTTCCATTATATTAAAAAAAGTAGCGTAATCATCTTTGAACAGAGCCAATTCAAATTTTCCGGTCAGGTCTTCCAGTTTGATAATGGCGTATGTGTTTCCTTTTTTATCAGTTTTTTTAGAAATCTCCGAGACAATACCGGCAATGGCGATATTGGCCGGAACTTTATCGGGATTGTATTCCGCCTCTTCTGTAGTTATATTGACGAAATTATCCAGAACTTCCTTGAACTGATCCAGGGGATGGCCCGACCAGTAAAAACCCAGAACCGATTTTTCCAGGCGCAGTTTTTCCGTTAAAGTCCATTCCTTGATTTCCGGCAGGGAAGGAGTGTATTCCCCTTCTGCTTCATCTTCTTCAAAAGTATCGAACAGCATCATCTGGCCGCGTTTTCTTTCGGTTTGAATGCCGGAAGCAAATTCAATGGCCGTTTCTACCATGGCAAATTTCTGGGCACGATTGCCTTCCAGTTCATCCATCGCTCCCGCACAAATCAGACTTTCTACTACTGCTTTGTTCACTACCATGGAATCGGCTCGGGAACAAAAATCAAAAATACTGCTGTATTCACCGTTTTTCAATCTATCGGTTACTAAGGAGGTAATCGCCACCGAGCCGACATTCTTGATCGCCTGCAAACCAAACAGGATATTGTTGCCCTGCACCGCAAAGTTGCATTTGCTTTTATTGATGCTGGGCTGGATCACTTCGATGCCCATCGAGCGGCATTCATTGATAAAATTCGGAATTTTGGTGGGATTTTCTTCCAGGGAAAGCAGCGCAGCCATGAATTCCACCGGGTAATGCGCTTTCAGGAAGGCGGTTTGGAAGGCAACATAGGCATAAGCAGCAGCATGGCTTTTATTAAAAGCATAATTGGCAAAATCCAGCCAGTCGGTCCAAATCTTCTCAATGATATGAGGTTGCACTCCATTCCGGGAAGAACCTTCCACAAATTTGACTTTGAGCAGTTCCATGGTTTTCAGCTTCTTCTTGCTGATCGCTTTGCGGAGGGTATCAGCTTCGGCGCCGCTTAAACCGCCCATTTCCCGGGCTATCTGCATCACCTGTTCCTGATAAACAGTTACACCGTAAGTTTCCCGCAGGGCATTTTCCGTTAGTTGATGAACGTAGGAAACATTTTCCCGACCGTGTTTTCTATTGATGAATGTATCAATGAACTGCATGGGACCGGGCCGATATAGCGCTACCATGGCGATCAGATCTTCAAAGACGTTGGGTTGCAGACTGCAGAGATATTTCTTCATGCCGTCCGATTCAAACTGGAAAATCCCGTCCGTCTGGCCGCGGGAAAGCAGATCATAACTGGCCTGATCCTGCAGATCAACATTGTCGATGTCGATCTCGATCTGCCGATATTGTTTAACGAGATCGACCGTTCGTTTGATCAGGGTGAGTGTTTTTAAACCCAGAAAGTCCATCTTGAGGATTTTCAGATCATCCAGCCAACGTCCTTCAAATTGCACCAGAACGGCATTTTCGCCATTTTTCTGACTGTTTATAGCCAGGGGCACATAATTAGATAAACTGCCCGGTCCGATCACCACCCCGGCAGCATGCACGCCGATCTGACGGATCAGTCCTTCCAGAACTTTGGAATAGGTTAAAATGGATGCTTTGGTTTCATCTTCCGCCATTTTTTCAGCAAATTCCTTGGATTGCTTCAGAGCTTCATCCAGGGTAATTTTAGGCGAACCCGGAATCAGTTTCGTAATTTCATTGGCGACGGCAGCCGAGACATCCATCACCCGAGCCACATCCTTGATGACGGATTTAGCGCCTAAAGTTCCAAAAGTGATGATCTGGGCGACACTTTCCCGGCCATATTTTTCGATCACATAATCGATGATCCTGCTGCGGCCTTCGGCACAGAAATCAATATCGATATCAGGCATGCCGATGCGATCGGGATTGAGAAAGCGTTCAAAAAAAAGTCCGTATTTCATTGGCTCGATGCGGGTAATTCCCAAAAGAAAAGATACCACGCTTCCCACCGCCGAACCGCGACCGGGACCGACCGGAATGTCCATGCGGATGGCGGCATCGATAAAATCCTTCACGATCAGGAAATACTCTTCGTACCCCATTTTATGGATCACGGAGAGTTCATAATCGATGCGTTCCTGCAAGGCCGGGGTGAATTCCGGATACTTTTTCCCGGCAGCTGTATAACACAATTCCTTGAGATATTCGGCATGATTGGCAAACTCAGCCGGATGTTCGATCTTGGGAAAGAGGAAATCTTCGTAATCCAGTTCAAGCTCGATTTCGTTGGCGATTTTTACGGTATTGGCATAGGCTTCTTCCAGATCAGGAAAGAGCTTTCTCATTTCGTCTTCTGTTTTAAAATATAATTGATTCGTATTGTATTTCAGGCGGTTGGTTTCGGAAAGCGACTTACCCGTCTGGATGCAGAGCAGCACATCATGAGCATCCGCATCAGCTTTTCGCAGATAATGGCAATCGTTGGTCACGACCAGCGGAGTGTTGGTCTGCCGGGCCAGTTCAATTAATTTTGGCTGAACCAGGCGTTCATCTTCCAGACCATGATCCTGGAGTTCAATATAAAATCTGTCAGGAAAGATTTCCCGATAAAACTCAACTACCTTTTTAGCTTCTGCCTCTTTTCCTTCCAGCAGCAATTGAGGAATTTCACCCTGCAGACAGGCGGAAAGGCAGATCAAACCTTCCGCATGTTTCCGCAGTAACGTTTTGCTGATCCTGGGTTTATAATAAAATCCCTGCAGAAAAGCTTTAGAAGAAAGCTTCATCAGATTTTTGTAGCCTGGCAGATTTTTGGCTAACAGGATCAAATGATAACGATGATCTTTTTTGGAAAGCGGATCATCTAATTCGTGGTTGATGATATAGGTTTCCAGGCCAATGATGGGTTTGATGTTTTCCTTCCGGGCTTTATTGTAAAAATCGATCGTACCGAACATGTTGCCGTGATCGGTCATGGCTACAGCATTCATGCTGTATTCTTTGGCCATGTTGATCATTTTATCGACGCGGCAGGCACCATCCAGCAAACTATATTGAGTATGATTGTGTAAGTGTACAAATGCCATCAATTACCCTTTTCAACATCCTATTTTCTTCATCAACCACGATAGTTTTTTAATTCGATTTCAAAGTGTCAAGCAGAAGTAAAAAGTTTTTTTCAGAGTTCAATTGAGGATAAATCTGCTGTTTCGTAATGAAAGGATATGCTGTTTCTGACAAAAAATCAAAGAATTTCTCGGCTGTTTTAGGAATGGAAAAAATTCCTGATGTTGTTTCTGCTGACTTCCGACGTGGAAGCTGGCGTTTATGATGACATCGCTCCTAAACCGGGAAGTTATCCGGCCGTCAGAATCGAAGATATCGAATTAAGCGAGGACACGACCATTAATTTCGAATTAGAGCCAGGTGGATGTTTGATTCCCGAAAGCGTCTTTGAAGCTGAGAGTTCTACGCCAAACAGATGATTTTTAAGCACACCTAACTTTAAAAGGGGAATGAGTTTAAATGCTCTTCCCCTTTTTTACTGATGCCAGTTGTTAGCTTTTTTTTGTTCCTCTTGGTCCGGTGCTATCCAACCTGAGAGCGATTACTCAATACCAGAATGATATTTTTTTTAAAATTATGCTTGACTACATTTTAGTAAAAGTAAAATCAGCGAAGATTAAAGAATTTTAAATGAGGAGTAAACTATGAAGAATTTAATGTTATTCGTATTGTTGATTTTCACGGTTAGTATTTTTGCCCATGAAGTGACGGCAAATTTATCAATTGTAGATGATGAGGCTATGGGATTTGAACTGGTCAAAGCTAATCTCTGGTGGGGCGAGGCAAATTATCTGGTTGATTTTGATGTATATTATACCGACAACCAACCTATTGATCTGTTTCTCAGTCAGGCCTGGAAGAAAGTCGATCTCTGGGGTTTGGCAGATTTTACGATTGGAAAGCAGACTTATTCTTTTGGTAACATCTTATCTTCCAAAGGTTACAAGAACCTGCAGATCCAGAGATTAGAGGTAGCTCCTCTGGGCTGGATGGGAAAAGTTCATAAAGAAATGGGCAAACTTAATTTTTACGTGGATGGGGTCTGGCCGAAAGTTGGAGCTGCCGATCTTAATGGTCGAATAGCTTATGAAACTAAATTACTAACCATTGGTGGAGCTGTAACATTTGGAAATTTTGTAGAATATTTCAAAAAAGATGGCAACACCCTAGGAGCTTATGAATTTGATCTTGATTACACAGCAGCTAATTTTATCCGGATCTACGCTCAATTTACCAATACTCTTGCTGATGCAGAAGAAAATTACTGTTTCATCGCCAGTTATGCCCCGGGTTTCGAAATTCCTTATATGGGAAAATTAGTCGGTCGGGTGATGTATGGCGAATGGAGACCTTATCTGGGTATGATCAGCAGGAATGATGCGGCCGGTGACGGTATGGGAGAGAGCAATACCTTCCTGGGCATCAACTATCAGTCCTTTGAAAATTCTTACATAAAATTAGAACTCAATCTCGATTCCGACGAAGATATCGATCCCACTTTCCTGATGCAAATGGGCTATCGTTTCTAGTAAACGAAAACATTTAATCTAATAGTTTAAGTTATATAAAGCAAATCCCGACCGAAGGGAAGAACGCCAGCGTTCTTCCCTTTTTCATTGATAATTACATTCTTTTTATTTCATTGATAAAAAAACCAATTGACAATAATTTCACTGACCAATATTTCGGTGACTGTGCACTCAGCTAAAAAGAGTGCGGAGGTGCTATGAATAAAAGACAACAGCAAAAGCAGAAAACGAGAGAACTCATTTTAAAAACAGCTAAAGAGGAATTCAGCAAAAACGGCTTTCTGAATACGACCACTTCGCAAATTGCCCAATCCGCCGGGATCGCCCATGGCACTCTCTTCCTGCATTTTAATAACAAGAACGCCCTCATCGTGGAGATACTCGATATAGAATTGGACCAGATCAGCGCCAGCATTCAGAAACTGGTGACCGAAGCCGCCGACCTGGAGCAAATGCTGATTCTCTATTTAAATATGCTGCAGGAAGACGAAGAACTTTTTTCCGTCCTGGCCAGAGAACTACCTTTCTATCCCGATGAACTACGCCGCCTGATCCTGTTCCGGGATTCCCTCATCCGCAGCCATTTTCATAAAGTGATCCAGGCAGGTATAAAAGCAGGAAAATACCGTTCCCTGCATGTAACTTCTGCTGTTTCATTCCTATTTGGCACGATAAATTATTATCTCAGTTTGAAAAATATTTTTATCACAGATGGCAGTGTGATCGAGAAATTCAAAACCTCAATTGTTTCAACTTTTACAACCCTCATAACCTGTGATCAAGGAGCGAATAATGAATAAAATCCATCTCTGTAAAAGCTGTGGCAAGGTTTTAAAAAATGCAGAAGATTTTGCTGATAACAACCTTGGCAGTAAATTCTGCAAAGAATGTACCGATGAATACGGCTATCAGAAAAGATATTCGCAAATCCTGCAGGAAACTCGTGATTTTCTGGTTGATCAACTATCCATTTCGCAGGAAGAAGCAACCAAAATGGCTGTGGAAAACGTAGCTAAAATGCCATTCTGGGCGCAAAGAGAAAAGTTGATGGAAGCCAAGCAGAAAATCGTGATCACAGACGTAGGAAGCACAACTACAAAAGCCTTGCTGCTGACCAAGAACAAGGAAAATAAGTTTGAATTCAATTCGCTGCAATCTGCTCCAACAACTGTGGAAAGACCGTTTGAAGACGTGAACATCGGTGTTTTCAATGCTGTCCGCAAATTAGAAAAAGATGCCGACATCACAATATTTACCAATGATGCGACTCCAAATAATCTGAAATTCGATCAGGAAACTTTATACATTTCCACCAGCAGCGCCGGTGGAGGATTGCAGATCCTCGTGATCGGACTGACCATGTTCGACAGTGCCAGCAGCGGTGAACGCTGCGCTTACGGAGCAGGAGGTGTCATCCTCGATACTTTTGCCATCGATGATAAACGCAGCAGTCTGGAACAGATGCAAGCCATGGGAATTCTGCATCCCGACATTATTTTGATGGCCGGCGGAGTAGATGGTGGAGCGGTAGCTTCCATTCTCCGTCTGGGAGAGATTTTACAATTGGCAAATCCAAAACCAAAATTTGGTGAGAAGGATGAAATTCCGCTGGTTTTTGCCGGCAATAAGGATGCGCAAACCTTTGTAGCCGGGCTTTTCCAGAAAAAATTCGATCTCTATCTCGTTCCCAATATCCG
>JAUSOT010000152.1 GCA_030656075.1 Candidatus Cloacimonadales bacterium | reverse complement strand
GTAAGAGATATCCTTCGTAAGAAGCTTCGGAAATGATTTTACTTATTTTCCCACGACTAAAGTCAGGGGCTTTATTCTCTTTCTCGTTCCTATGTTCTGCGTTGGAACGCTTATTCTCCGCTCCGGCGGAATAATTAATTCCCTTCCGAAGCTTATCTTCTTGGAAATCTGCTGATGAAGATTCGGAAGGATGGAATTGCTGAGTTTTCTTTCCGAATCTTAGTAAGAGATATCCTCCGTAAGAAGCTTCGGAAATGATTTTAAATTTCATATCCGTGTTATCAGCGTGAATCCGTGAGCAAAAAATTCTTTGAAGCCTTCTCTGTTCTCAACTCCACTTCCGCTTCGCTCCTGTGAAGTCGAGTCCAGCTTATTTCTTCTCTGCTTTTTTCACAATAAACATTTCCAATAAAAATAGGAGCATTCATTTTTCACCATCTTGATTAGATGAAACGTTTATTATTATTATCTTTGGTCATATAATATACAAAGTTTTTCATTCTCTAAAGGAATACTATTTATAAAAAAACGAATTTCAAATAAAAAAAGTTTGACAACTACAATATGAAATCAAAATTCTACACCATAGTTTATTAAATGGAATTTGTCGGGGAAAAATGAGGTAAAGATGACATAGTCTTTTTGAATTTTTCAGATAAAAAATTTAGCAGATTTTTTATTTGTTCTGTGTAGAAAAACTGGCAGTTTTTTTAGGTATCCAGAGCAAGTAGGAAAGATGCGTCCCTTGTGGACGCACTTTCTTATGTCTTGGATATCAGGTATGCCAGTACCTCTACACAGGATGTAACGGAAGTTGCGTCCTTTCTTATTTATACAATCAGATTATAAAATGCAATTTCCCACAATAATTTTTATTCGATTACAAAGAAAAGTGTACAATGAGAGTAAGGAGGTTACAAAAAAGAAATGTAATGAAGCTTCACTATCGCAGAATAAAAATACCGAAATGGGCGACACCGAGCCTTTGGACGTGGTGTAAGTAATTTAAGTAAATGGAGGAAAAAATGAAGAAATTGATTATTTTGGTGTTTGGGATCATGTTAATAATGGGATGTGGTGCCGATGGAAAAGATGGGAAAGCATATCTCCGAATAACATGGGATTGGTATGTAGATTCCTTTTATGACAATAACCCTGATACCCCTTATAATGTATACGAAGATACATATTATGAGACTGATCCAGGAAGTTATACCTATAGTTATGATTGCTCTGACGGTTTGGGTAATTACTGGTCATACTCTGGTACATACACCATTACAATTGATAAGGGTGAAAAAGGTGGCCTCTTTACCGCTGGGGAAGATGGAGAAGATTCTTACTTTTATCTAGATCTTACTGGTTATGCATCAAGAGACAATAGTAATGATAATTCAACCAGCAAATCGAAGAAAACTGAACTTAATCGAGATAATGAAATTAATTTATCTCTTTATGAGAAAATCAAAATCAGTGACATGAAGTCAGAAACATTTTATTCAGGAAATTACAGAATGGATGTTTCGAAGCAAATGTATCAGCTTAAAAAGAAGTAAGGGGAGGAAAAATGATGAAGAAATCGATTTATATTTCATGGGTATTGATAGCATTATTAATTATTAGTTGTGGTACAACATCAATGTTGATGACAGTGACAAGACCAGCAGAAGTCAATTTGAAGAACTACAAAAAAATTGCACTTGGAGACATTGTTGATGCCGGTGGAAGTGTTAGCAGACATGCACAGGATATAGCAGATGATATTACTACTGCCTTATTTGATTCGGAAACTTTTGAAGTACTCGATAGACAGAATTTACAAAGTATAATGTCTGAGCACAAACTCAGTACAACCGGAATCATTGATGAAAACACAGCCTCTGAATTAGGTAAAGTTATTGGAGCCGCTGTTTTAGTTTTTGGTAGAATTCAAGCTGATAAGTATGATGAAGAAACTTCAAAAGCAGATGCTTGGAAAGATAAAAAAACAGGTGTGTGGCATCAAACTCATTATCGAAAAGGAACTTATAACATGTCAGTTAATTTGAAAGTCATTGATATTACAACTTCTAAGATTTTAGCAGTAAAGTCACTTTCCGCTGGGTATGTTTCATCAACAAGTGCCGATAACCAGTGGCCTGAAGAAATTGACAAAGATGCTCTTTATACTAAATGTCTAAAAAACATAACAGGTCAATTTATGCGCATGGTGGCTCCTTATGATGTTCAAGTAAAAGCCAGTTTTCAAACCGATAAGTTACTACCCGAAGTTGCTCAAGCAATAACTCAGCTCAAAATAGGTGAGTGGGAAGAAGGCTTGACTTTGTTCGAGGATGCAACGAAAAAAACAGGTCTTGAACCAAAAGTGAAAGCAAAAGCATTTTATGACTTAGGATTAGCACAACTTTATGGTGGTGATTTTGATAATGCGATTATCAATTTTAAACAAGCTATGAAGCTGATGCCCTCAGCAAAGATCTATCAGAATGCAATCACTAATGCCAAATCAGAGAAAGAGAAAGCTGAGAAATTACAAGAACAACAAGGATAGAAATTATCAGCTTAAACTAAGGACTCTCTTTGAAGAGGGTCCTTAGTTAATAAATTTCTAAAAGGCATAAAAGAAAATGTATATTTTAAGAAAAACAATAGTAACTGTCGCTTTGATAATATTGATTGCAGAATTCCTAACTTCTATTGAAAAACCATTATGGATAGAAAATTATCCTTATAATTCAGATTATTATATTGGAATCGGTTATTCAATGAAACATATCAATGATTATGAAAATGAAGCAAAGAACAATGCAATAACTGAAATAGCATCTCAAATTGAGATAAATATATCAAGTGAAACCATTCATAATTTAATTGAAAAAAATGGAAGAATTGATGAACTATTAAAAAAGCAAATTCAAACTTCAACAAAACAAAATCTGGAAAATGTTGAGATTGTGGATAAGTATGAAAATAATAATGAATTTTGGATTTATTGCAGACTTTCTAAAGAAGAGTATAAAAAACAAAAACAAATTGAATTAAATAAGGCTGTTAATAATTCGTTGGATTTATTTGCCAGGGCGAGGATAAGTGAAAAAGAAAATTCAATTTCAAAAGCACTTTCACAATACATTGAATCTTTAAAACCAATTGAGAAATATCTAAATGAACCGTTAGAAGTAAAATTTTATGATCAAAACATCTTACTATTTAATGAGATTTATAATTCCATTCAGGACATTTTGAATAAAATATCATTAAATACTCAAAAAACTCAATATAATGCAAAGATGGGTACTCCAATAAATGAGTCTATCTTAATTTATGTGACTTATAATACTACAGAAATTTCAAATTTACCAATAAAATTCTCCTTTATAAAAGGTTCGGGAGAGGTGGAATTAAATTCAAAAACTGATAATTCAGGGAAAATCGATTGCAGGATAGATAAAATTACTTCTCCTGATAAATTACAGATAGTTAAAGCTGAGCTTGATATTATGAACTTGTATCCTAAATATAATCAGTCTCCTATTATAGTAGCTGTTGTAGAAAGTTTCAAAATTCCAATAACAAATATAATATTTAATGTAGAAGGTATAACAGCGTATTTTCAATACACAGAGAAAAATTTTGGTAAGGAAGTAGAATCTCCTGTAATTGAACCTTTATTAAAAGAAAAACTTTCAGATTATGGATTTACTTTTGTAAATAGTATTAGTGAAGCTGATATTGTAATAGAATTGGAAGGTGATACTAGGAAGGGTTCAAAATACGAAGGAATGTATCCTGCATTTGCTGATGTATCTATTTCGGTTATCGATATGAGAAGTGGTGAAGAAATTTTTAAGGATAAAATTTTTAATGTGAAAGGATTTCATTCAGATTATTCAAATGCAGGTTTGAAAGCTTTGCAAAAATCTGCAAATAGAATTTGTACTGAAATAATCCCAAAACTTGTTGAAATCTTAAAATAAATGATTAATTAAATTTGACGATATTGTAAAAAACGCAAATAAGATTTTTACCGGATCTAAGCTGTAAGAATTTTTTGAAGAAGCAGAAATAAAAAGAAGAAGAAACTGTTCCCTTCCGAAGCTTATCTTCTTGGAAATCTAATGTCAGAAGATTCGGAAGGATGGAAAGAAATGCTGAACTATCTTTCCGAATCTTAGTTGAATGAAGTTCAGGCTGAAGCTTCGGAAAGTATGCGACCTGAAAGAAACTTTACCAAACCAATATGCAGTTTATGTTAAAGAAGGTTTGGGAAAGTAACATCAAGTCATTTTCAGGACTGTTCCCTTCCGAAGCTTATCTTCTTGGAAATCTAATGTCAGAAGATTCGGAAGGATGGAAAGAAATGCTGAACTATCTTTCCGAATCTTAGTTGAATGAAGTATAGGCTGGAAGCTTCGGAAAGTATGCGACCTGAAAGAAACTTTACCAAACCAATATGCAGAATCTATGAAAGAAGGTTTGGGAAAGTAACGAGGAGATTGATTCGGTGAAAATTCGGAGGAAATTGCAACGCAGTAAAGCTATCTGAAATTCCATGAGATTCTTTGTTAAAATGTGGGAAAGTTAGAGAAACGGTGTTTAAGTCTATTCATGCCGATTTAGCACATGTCTTAATCGAAACTTGTCCTAAGTTCCGCAGGAATCTTGGGATAAGTTGGCACGAAAGACTTGATTTTGTCCACTTTGTTTCTTATTAGCTCCAACCAGCAAGGTCTCCCTCTACTTCTTCTCTTCCCTTTTCACGATGAACATTTCCAAAGCAAAAAGCAGCAATACTGCGATCAGAAGATATTTCCAAATCTCAAATCCATAGCGGGAATGCAGAATATTTTCCTGCCAGCCCTCACCCAGGATTTGCAGATTTTTCGTATCGGTTTTTTCCAAACGTAAATATTCACTTTCCGAGTAATCCAGATTAACCGGGATCGACTGCGAAGCTGTTTTGTAGATTCCTGCGGAAGACGTTATGTATTTGTTATTGCTGAGTTGTATTTCATTTCCATCCGGCAGTTGGACCGCATTCGTCCTGATGCTGCCGCCAACAGTTAAGTTCTGGGTCAAGAAATCACCATCAGACAGGAATTTAAGAGAATTATAAGCAAACACCGGAAAAGCGGCATTCAGCAGGAAAGGGTTTTGCAGACTGGTTAGATCGAACAGCCATAAGCATGATCCATCTTTTTGGATAGCAACCGGAAAATCTCCGGTTTTCAGAAGTGCCTGGCTCGATCCTTTCACCTGCCAATAATCATTAAACTCCACCGATTCGATGTTTTTAAGCTGTGCTGTGATCGGATGATATTTGTTGGCAAAAGTAAGACGGGAGGGTGAAGTTGTGTGTTTGAATTCTATGAAATTAATCTCGAAATTCTGAGCAAAATAATCTTTCCATTGTGAATCCAAATTTTTGTCGGCAATAAAAAGAATGCCTTTATTTTGCTTTTCCCGTTGCTGAAGAACGAAATCCAGCTTTCCTGAAAACGACTTTTTATAAACAATTATATTATCATATTCTACCAGCGTTTCCTGGTTAATGTTATCGGTGCTGATCAGATTGATGTTTTCGACATTTCCACAGTAGATTTCCAGCATTGTGGCCAGCATCAGCGGAATATATTGCTCATCTGTGAGTACGGCAACCCGAACAGACGGATCAAAATGGAAACTGAAATAATTACGATTATCAAAAATCTGACGTTCGTTTTTCACTTCCACATAACCGCCGTGCCAGCCGGCTTCTTCCACACTGACCGTGAAGGATTCGGTTTTGCGCTGGTTCGGCTGGAGATCGGTCACTTTCTCAGCGATGGTATTGCCATCCAAAAACAGCCTGTAAATCACATCCTGCTGCAGATGGTTGGAATGATTCACCAGTTCAAAGGAAATTTTTTTTTCAACACCCTTTTTGACGATCTCGTTCTCGATGCGGCTGTTCTGGCAACTGGCATTAAATCTATCTGTCAGATTAGAAGATGGAACAAGGAAAGTCGGTATTTTCATTTTGACTGGAAGTTGGGTATTTTGCAGATCAGAAATTAAGATGGTCTCGCGGTTGGGTAGATGGATTTCCTGCATTTTGGCATCTGCCAGTTCCAGGATTTCCTGTAGTGGCATTGCTTTGGCAGTGATCTCGATATTGTTGATCAGATCGACGGGGATTTTTCCGAAAATCGGATTGCTGTGAAATTCATTCCAGGCAGCATCGGCTGTGAGTAAAATAACCTGGTCATCATCGGAAAGCATTTCATTGATCTGAAGAGCGATTTCTTTAGCTTTTTCCAGTTCGGTCTGCGTATCCGCCAGGTAGTTCATGCTGTAGGAATTATCGATGATAAGCGCGATGCCGGTTTTGGGATGTTTGTTGCCTTTGCTCAGAAATTCCGATTTAAGGGCCGGTCGGGAAATCGCCAGAATAGTTAACAGAATGATCAGCATCCTGATGAGCAGAAGCAAAAGATTGGTCAGGTTGATCTTCCGTTTTTGCTGTTGCTGACTTTCCTTGATGAAACGGATGGAACTGAAAACTATCCGCCTGGGTCGTTTCCGCGCAAATAGATAGATCAGCACAGGAACCATAATCGCTGATGCCAGAAACAAAATTCCCGAATTTAAAAATGAGATCATTTATTATTTATCCTATATTCTTTTATATATCTTTGCAAGGACTCTTTCAGAGATTCTTTCGAAGCAATCTCAATGGTTTTCATTGCATATTATTCGAGTCGTCGTGCAAACTCCTAACGACTCGAAGAAAGATATCAATTTATTTTCTTATCCAAAATCCTGTATGTTTTATGCACCCAGCCGCCCAGATTGGTAGCGATGCGGTTCATCATCGTATTGGTTTCCAAAATCCAGGACATCTCGGCATTCACGATATTCAGCTTTTTATGGGAATTGGCAATTTGGAAATTCTTGGTGTAAAACACAGTATCGATACCGCGACCCTGGAATTCTTTGATCACACCCATCGTGATCACGCGCATGGCTGTGATCTTGTTTCTGCCCAGCAATAAGTGGAAAATCCCAAACGGAAAAAGACGCCCTTTCATTTTTTTCAGAAGCTGATTATAATCCGGCAGAGCTACGTAAAATCCGGCTGGTTGATCATCCACAAAAGCGAGGTAGAAAAATTCCGGCCGCACGAGGTCGATGACGGAATCGATCAGGTGAAAAAATTCTTTTTCGGTCATGGGCACAAATCCCCAATTTTGTTCCCAGGCTTTGGTGTAAACTGTGAAGACGATTTCCAGATCCTTCCGCAGTTCTTTCTTATTTTTGGAAGAAAGCTCCCTCACAACGAAACGTCCACGTTTCTGCAGTTTATCCATCACTCGCTGCAGCCTTTCCGGGGTTGGCCTTTTGGGAATGAGATAAGCCAGCAGATCCATGCTTTTGGCAAAGCCGGCTTTGGTCAGCAGTTCCAGGTAGTAAGAATGATTGTGGGTCATCAATATAAAAGGTGGGGATTCAAATCCATCCACCAGCAGTCCGCATTCATCATTGGTAGAAAAATTCATCGGGCCGCGCAGCGTATCCAGACCTCTTTCCTTGTTCCAATTGTAGGCTGTTTCGATCAATTTATCGGCTACTTCCTGGTCATTGATGCATTCAAAGAAACCAAAGAAACCGACTTTATCTTCCTGAAATTTATTATGTTGCGTGTTGGTTTGAGCCGAAATCCTGCCGACAATTTCGCCTTCCTTTTCTGCCAGGAAAAGCTGAACTTCCGAGTGTTCATAATAGGGATTTTTGGCTGGATTAAAGAAATTCTTCTGATCCATGATGAGCGGAGCCACCCAGTTCGGATCATTTTTATACAACTTAAAGGGAAGCATAATAAACTGCTGCAAATCTTTTTTGGTTTGAACCGGTCTGATCTTGATCATATTCTATCCTATTTTCTTTTCATAGATCGTATAAATTTTGCTGTCTTCCGAGCCCATCATTTCTATGATACGAATGGTCATCACATTATCTTCCAGCACCCAACCCATGTCGCAATAATCGTAGCGGGTACGGGTGTATTGTTTTTGTTTCCAAAGCATTACGCCGTCCAAACCCAATCTGCGGAATTTGGGTTTCACACCGAGATAACCGAGGCGGAAGCCTTTCGTTTTTTTCGCTCCCAGGATCAGTTTGATCGCTCTGATCAATTCCAGATGACGGAAATTTCCGATTCGCGCCAATTTTTCTACCACGTTCGGAACGCCGCCGAAAAAGGCAGCAGGTTCATCTTTTATATACAGGAAAATGAACAATTTTTTATCCATGATCAGCAGCATATCGTCGATGATCTGATCAAATTCTTCCTGGGTGAACGGTACGAACCCGTAGTTGTCGTTCCAGGCGGCGTTGTAGATTTCCAGCATTTCTTTTTTACGCACGGTTAACGGTCTTTCGCCCCATTCTTCGATTTTCACTTCGTAGCGGTCGATGATTTTCTGTCCCAATCTTTCCAGTTTTTCTTCCATGGGATTTTGCGGGATCACCTCCCAGGAACGAACTCGTTTGGCAATCGAAAAACCCAGTTTCTCAACCAGATCGGCATAATATTTTTTATTGTAATGATAGTACATCACCGGTCGGGAATCGAAGCCTTTGGTCAGGAAGCCGGGAGTGGCATCATTGACAGGCAGATTCTGCGGACCGCGGATCGTATCCATGCCCTGATCTTTCAGGAAAGCAGTGGCTGCATCCAGCAGGATTTGAGCAACTTCTTCATTTTCGATGCATTCAAACTGACCGAAAAATCCAACCTTATCTTCCCAATGTTCATTATGGCGATGGTTGACGAAAGCATTGCATCTACCCACAATTTTGCCATTTTCATAAACCATGAAGAAGCGCATCACAGCATGTTTGAAGAAAAGATTTCTCGGTTCAAAAAAACCGGTCATGGAGATAAGCTTGAAACCGAGATATTCATAGTCGAGCAAAGGAATATATTGAGGATCATTCCTGTATAATTCCCAATGATAATTTACGAAACTTTTCAGCAGTTTCATCTCTTCTTTTGTTTCGTTACTAAAATCAATCAGTTCAAATTCATTGATCTTTGTTTTTTTGATCATTAGATTTCTCCTTTCTTTTTGGATACAATAAAGTTTATAACAGCCATCAATGCTGCAGCGATGAACATCTTTCCCACGAACGATTTATTATCGGTGAAGAAAAATGTTAAAAAAGGCGGCAGCAAGACAATCATATATTGTGCGAATCGTATCTGTTTAAAACGGATAACGATGAACAAGGCCAGGGCAGCAACAATAATCATAGGCCAGGGAGCAAAAAAAGTGACGAAACCGATGTAGGTGAAGAATCCTCGACCACCATGAAAATGGTTAATTACCGGCAGACAATGCCCCACTACCATCATAAAACCCAGGATCAACAGATGATTTTCGGTACTCAAGTCTGCGCCGATCCATTGCTGAATATACGATAATCCCAGAAGATATTTGAGCAGGACAAGATAGAAAAACACTTTTCCGAAGTCAGCAATTCCGGCAAAAATTCCCAGCGATTTATCGATGTTGTTGTAGATGTTAAGTGTATCGGGATGACCGGAACCAACTTTGTAGATGTTCATACTTTTGTAGGATTTGGTGATGAATTTGGCTGTGGAAAGACAGCCCAGGCAGTAGGAAATCACTGCCAGAATTACGAAAATTACTATTGATAGCATTTGTTCTCCAAGATTGAATAAGTTAACATTTTTTTGTTTGCCTCATCCGTCCCGATCCTTCGATTACGCTCAGGATGACATGAAGACACCCTCTCCTTTGGGGAGGGCAGGGTGGGGCTGATGACTTCAATTTTGTTCTCCATTAATATTTTCTGGTGCCGAAAATAGCGCTGCCAATACGCACGATATTGGCGCCTTCTTCGATAGCGATCTCAAAATCACCGCTCATGCCCATGGAAAGATAGTCCATTTTAAC
>JAUSOT010000151.1 GCA_030656075.1 Candidatus Cloacimonadales bacterium | reverse complement strand
AAATAATCTACGGATTGCACGAAGAAATCGAAGGAAGGGAAAACTCATTTTCTGTTTTCTCTTCTTTCGAATTTATTTGTAACAGTCTCAGGGGACATTTGGCACTAATGTAAATAGGCAATAACTTAATTGTCTCATCCTATTTGTCCCTCTCCTTCGAGGAGAGGGATTTAGGGTGAGGTGAGGTGCTTATGAAATATAGACTATTATCACTGCTTTTTATTCTTATCCTTTTTCCCTTTCACCTTTCCTCGTTAGAGGTCGGCGGTCACCTAACAGAAGATACTATCTGGAGTCCCGAAAATAATCCATATCTTGTTACTGAAACGCTGTATGTAGATGAAGGTGTAACTCTATCTATTTTACCCGGAACCGAGATCAAAGTAAGTGGAGCATCATTAGCATCTGGTTATGAATATACTCAGAATTTCTGGATTCATAACGGAGTATCAATCGCAAAATATATACAAATTGACGGCAGAATCATAGCAGAAGGCACCCAGCAGGATAGTATTGTCTTTACCCGCATGCAGGATGATATGAACTATAACTGGGGTTCAATGTACATTACTGATGATGCAGAATTATGCGTTTTCAAGCACTGTGTGTTTGAGCATATGGGGAATATAGGTTTGGCTGTTAGTAATATCTCAGAAGGATTAGACCTTTGTAATGGCAAAGGTAGTATAAAAAATTGCAAGTTCTTGAATTGTACAATAGGAATAAACTCTGATTCATACGAGAAAGAACTGGAGATAATCGAAAATGAATTCATCATAAATGATGGTGTAAACCCATATCTACCAAGCTTCAATTATGGTAAGAATTTTATCATGTCATCTCGTATCGGTACTTTCGAAGCCAAAGATGTATTAATTTGCAACAATGTTTTTGAAGGTTATGGATCTTATCATGGTTTTAGTGTTGAGCAAATGTCTTTTGCATTCAACACATTATTAGAATGCATTGGTTCAGGAGGAGCAAATTACTTCTATGATAACGACTTTATCAATAGTACAATAGTTGGATATAATTATGATTCACTTTACATCAAAAACAACAGCTTTATTGATGGGGGCGTGAGTTTAAATATTGCTTATGTAGAGATCAGTGATAATAATTTTGAGGGGTGTGGTATTGCTGGTCCGAGTGAAATCGAATTAATTGGCATTGTGAAAAATAATATTATAAGTAATACTGGTATTGCAGTTTCAGGTAGGTTTGATAAAATCTATAATAATAGTTTTTATGATTGCAATATGGTAAGTAGTGTAATTGGTAGTAGTAATATCTTTTCAAATAATCTAATGTGTAATAATACTGAATTGTGTAATTTAATAGCTGACACACCTACTATTGAAAATAATATTTTTATTAATAATAATATAGATGATATTGATATATTTGGTACACCTGTTTTCCGTAACTGTATTATCGATTTTCCAATAGAATATCCTTTAATAGACGGTGGAGGTAATATCATTGTAGATTCTTTACAGGCACAGTCTATATTCGTAGATATTCAGAACGGCGATTTTCATTTGGCAGAGGGTAGCATTGCCATCGATGCTGGTTTTGATACACTTGGTTATTATTATCCTTTTGATATGGATTACAATCACAGAGTTTGGGATGGTGATAACAATGGAACTGCAATCATCGATATCGGCCCATACGAGTTCGGAGCTCCGTCATTTGGCGGTATTCAAGGAATGACATACAATCCTGTAAACGGCGAACCGGTGGATTACGTACTCATCAAGATCAATAATCAACCTGGAGAATTTACTTTTTCTGATAGTGTTGGTAGCTACCAATACAAACTTCCGGCTAATGTTTATGATATTTATGCAGAGCGAGTTTTCTATGATGATGTGATCGAATATCAAATCGAAGTGATAGATGGTGAGTTTACCCAACTCGATATTGCGATGTATGAAACAGTGAAAGTTAATGAATACGAAGTTCCTCCCAACTCATCTCTTATTTCTCACCTCTCAAATTATCCTAATCCATTCAATCCCTCGACGACGATCAGATTTGAAACCACGAATTTACACGAATTGCCACGAATTGAAATTTATAATTTGAAAGGCCAGAAGGTGAAAGTGTTCACGTTCCCAAACGGGAGTTTAGGAACGAGTGAACAAAATCTCCAAATCATCCAATCACCAAATCACCAAATAGTCTGGGACGGCACCGACCAAACCGGAAAACCAGTTTCAAGTGGAATTTATTTCGTGCGAGTGAAAGCCGGTGAAATGGAAGCCAGCCGTAAGATGCTCCTGTTGAAATAGTCCTTCGGAATTTCACAGGACAAGTGCTGTTGAAATAAATTTTCCTTGCATAATACCTTCATAATTATAATAAGATTCCGAATTGAATAAAGGAAGGAGATGAATAATGAAGAATTTTGTATCTGCAACACAGGATCAATCAAAGGGAATTTCTACTTTGATAGTTTTTTTGTTTTTAATTTTTATCAGTTCCAGCCTAACCGCCGAAGGAACGCTGTTTGTCGGTTTGGAAGGTTCAGCGCCACCTACATTTCATTCCGACATGACAGGATTTCCCAATGTTACCTGGACCAGCGGTTTTTCCTTTGACGTGAGCGGTGCGGCAGCCACTCCGGATGGCACGATTTATCTTTGCGAAGGAGCCTTCACCACTCATCTTTATCAGGCTACGCTCACTTCCGCTCCTCAATTGCTATGTACGATAGCTAATGATATGAGCGCTCTCGCTTATGGGAACGGAACGCTTTACGGTTTTTCCAATTATGCCGATCCCAAGGGAATTTACAGCATCGACACTACTACCGGTGCGTCAACTCTGGTGCTGGATGTTTATACCGGTTATAGTTTTCGCTTCTTTGCTCTGGATTTCAATCCTGTTGATGGTCTGTTTTATGGTTACACAGAATACGGCGCTTCCGGGCTTTATTCCATCAATATCGATACAGGAGAAATAATCCAGCTTACCGGATCGATTCCAGCCACAAATGGTCAGGGAAGAGGTTTGGCAGTAGGTGATAATACAGTTTACCTGACGGCAACCCGCGGCGATGACGGTATTCCGTTTTTTGCCTACGATATTTCACAGGGAGTGGGCGGAAGCTGGGTAGAATTTCCTAATCCCTATCCAGCTTATCATTCCACCGGCGGCGCCGCCTGGATTCCTGCTCCGATCCCAACAATTCAGATTAATGGTCGAGTAATTGGAAGTGATGAGCCTTTCGGTTTGGAAGATTGTGATGTAATTCTTTCGGGAGATGTTTCTTATCAAACGCAAACTGATTTGAATGGCTATTTTCTGTTAGAAGAAGTTTTGGCAAATGCAGATTACGCCTTGGAAATTTCATTGGAAGGTTATGAAACATATAACTCAAATATTCAGGCGGGAGAAGATGATATCGATCTGGGAACAATCGTGCTGGATGAACTCGTTTATCCTGCGGAAGACGTATTGGCTGTGGTAAATGAGATAAATACTGAAGTAACTTTGACTTGGAATTCGCCATCTCCTGAAGCCAGAGATTTGGAATCTTATGATGTATATCGATTGTTGGAAGTGAATAATGGTAATCCCTTCCTGTGGGATTTGATCGCCGATGATATTGAGGAGACGACTTTCGTCGATACTGATTGGATTTTGCTGGAACCGGAAATGTATCAATATGCCGTGGTAGCAATTTATACCGGCGGTTTGGAAGCAGAAGTTACACTTTCCAATGTGCTTGAAAAAATTCTGTTCTTCTATCCACCCACAAATCTTTATATAGATGCTAATGCTACAGACGATTTTGTCACATTCAGCTGGGATGCACCTGCTGCCAACGATCTGATCGGATTTAATGTTTATCTGGATGGAGTGCTGCTTGGTAATACTATTGAAACGGTATGGATTATTTATGGATTAATAAATGGGCAGCAATATGCTGCTGGAGTTGAAGCTGTTTATGATGAAGGTGTTTCCGAACTTGTAGAAATTGATTTTGAATACATGGGACTTGGTGCCGGAAACCAACTTGCTCCGGCAATAACTTTCTTGAATAATTATCCGAATCCCTTTAATCCAACGACGAAAATTTCTTTTTCAACCACAGAAAACGTTGAGAATGCAGAGATTGTTATTTATAATTTGAAAGGACAAAAGGTGAAGCAGCTTTTCAGCGATCAGCTTTCCGCCGGCCATCATACGGTAATTTGGAATGGCACTGATGATACCGGCAAATCTGTTGCCAGCGGTGTTTACTTCTATAAAATGAAAGCTGGTAAATTCGTTGCGACAAAGAAAATGATCCTGATGAAATAGGCTTCGCATTTCACAGGACAGGTCCTGATGAAATAAATTTCCAAACCCGACTCGGGTTTTAAGTAACTCGAGTCGAGTTTGATTTGATTAATAATTCGCCCCGATTTCGGTCGGTTTTTTTTTATATCAATATTAAAATTAAAAAGTAATTGACGATTTCCCGGTTGAATTGGAACAACTCAGTTTATTAAATTTAGGATTTATTTTTTTAATGATTGAAATAAATTCTATCTAATAAAACATGACTTCTGCATAATTGGCAGAAAATAGAGTGAAAGCTAAAATTTCGACAAAGAAATGGACATTGGATATTTCTTCAATGAAATTCAGACCAATTTTTAAGTTGTAAAAACAGAGAAATAGTTCTTTAAACAAAAATATGTGATTTAGGGCGTGTTCAACCATGGAGTTGAAATTCAACATCCTTTTCTGTGGTTGTAACTTCTATTAAATGAATGCTTTCAGCGATTTGCCGAGTAGCGCAAAACCGACAATGTTTTCAATCGCATCCATAGAATAACATTTTGGATTTTCCCAGCCCAGATGCTGCAGGAAGGCATTAATTCTTTCTACTGCCTGCCTTTTAGGATAGTCTTCTTGAAATCGGGGGAATTCTGCTGCACTTCACCGGGAAATGGTTTTCTGACTTGGAAATATCTATTACAGCCTTTTTTGTTTTTTCTAAGCTTGCATTCTTGCTTTGGAACCGGACAACTAAATCTTACTCTGAATCGATTCTGTTTTTCTTCGTACCAGAAGCTGTTGAATTTCATTTTCAGGTCAAACTTACAAGTTGGGATTTCGATGGGGCATATTTGGTATTTCTTTTATTCACAGGGATATATGATTTTCCGTTGAAGAGCAGATGAAAAGAATCAAATACATCTCTGAAATAGTATGCTTTGTCTCCCAATTGAGCTAAACCGCTTTGATACAATTCGGGATAGTATTTGGCTAAAGTGCAATACATATAGGGAGCGAGATCAAAATCTTTCTTGTTGTTTTCGGCAAGTTTGAATGTCAGAGCGATAGCCTTCCAAAGCATAGACAATGAAAGCTTTTATCATGGAATGGTTGTCGTAGCCGTTTGGTCCAACTCCGTATGGATAGCGTTGAATATTGCTCAAATCAAGATGTTCGAACTTTTTTGAATACTCCACCACAGCAGGAGTATTCATTTTGTCGGATGAGTATTCGTAAGGAATCTCATCTTGTAGAATAACATTTTTATAATTCATCTTGGCTCCTTTTAATTTATTGTCCCGTAAGACGTTAGACAATTTATTTGTCGGTTAGGAGGCAGTCAAGATGATTTTAGTGATTTTAACTTATTTTATGGCAATAAGTTATGAATTGTGAAAAAGGCTTTATAAAAAAAGATTAAGGAGTAACTAATGAAAAAATTGTGGATAGTTGTGTTGGTTTCGTTATTAATTTCCATCAGCTTGTTTTCCAGTGATGTCGATCAGGTTTTCCTGAAAAACGGAAAAGTTGTGGAAGGTGTAGTGCAGAATTATGAAATTGGCAAATTCGTGGAAATTATCAACTTGGAAAACCGGCGTCAAATCATAAACTGGGAGCAGATCGAATCCTTGAATCTGGCTTCTGATAATGTACCCGTAACTAACCAGAATGAGAAGATCAAACCTGATGTGAAACTGGATATAGATGCTAAAAAAGGTATTACCTTCGATCAAACGCTGGACAGCGACCAACTGCGTTTGAACTGGGAAAGACAGGGCGGAATTATCCGCAGTACCGAAGTCGCCGTGAATTATATTCTCACAAAAATGGAAATGGATAAGTTATCTCCGGATTCCACTGAAAGTGGTAAAATGAAAATTAATGGTGCGGGTTTTGGTTACACTATCAATATGAACTTGTTAAAATTCAGTCCTCCCAATTATGCTTTGAACAAATATACTTCTTATGCGGTTAAATTGGGCTTATCGGCCTGTTTCAATGCTAATATGTTTGAATCAAAATATGAAAATACAACTATTGATACAATACCAGATTTTGCTATAATAACTAATCTTTCCGACACTTAAGTCCTTATAAAATAAGGTATGCAATTCGGTATTATGGGTATAACATCTCTTTTCAAAGTCATTTACGCAGATTTCCTAAAACCGTGTTTA
>JAUSOT010000143.1 GCA_030656075.1 Candidatus Cloacimonadales bacterium | reverse complement strand
GGAAAATCTGCAAATTCCGGCTGAGGAAATTCAAAACAGAATCAATAAAACATTAACAAAATTGCAGATCGAAGAACTTAGATATAAAGAAACTCACACGCTTTCTTTTGGTCAGAAGAGATTGGTTACTTTCGCTTCACTACTCACGCTTGATCCTCAGGTTTTTCTGCTGGATGAGATCACAGCAGGATTATCCCAAGCTTATACTGACATCATTAAAACCATCCTGCAGGAATTGAAAGCAGAAGGCAAAATCATTTTTCTGACAGATCATTCCAGGGAATTTTTGAAATTAGCCGATCAGATAATTAGGCTGAATTTTGAGTGACAGAGTATTTTTTAGCCCCACCCGCCTCACCCCAGCCCTCTCCAGGGGAGAGGGAGAAATGAAAAAAAATATAAACTCTTGTCCTTCTCCAAGATAGGAGAAGGCTGGTTTACCCCGTGAAATTCAGCTTGCTGAATATTTCACAGGGGGATGAGGTCGATAATCATAGGAAAGAATGTTTTTTATCGAGGAATTAAATTGTTGAAATTGAAAAAAGATTCAAAAATTTACGCTGAAAGGAGGATCGCTTGAGCCTTAAAATAGTTGATCTATCTTTTGGATATGATGAACTGCTTTTTTCCAACCTCGATCTGGAATTGGAGACAAATAAAATTACATTGCTGCAGGGAGATAACGGAAGCGGGAAAACCACCTTCTGCCGGTTGTTAAGCGGATTGGAAAAAAATTATTCCGGTCAGATCCTACTGGATAATATCAAAATCTCAGAATTAAAAGCCAAGCAGATTGCGGAAAAACTCATCTATCTGAAACAAGAACCAATTGGAAATACAGTAGCAGCGACTCCCGAGGAAGACCTTTCCATCTGGCAGGGAATTCTGGAGAAAAATCTTTCAATGAAGCAGCAAAACGAAAGAATGCAAGCTCTAGAAAAAATGCAGATCAAAGAATTGATTCATTCACCATTTTGGGAAATGAGCGGCGGTCAAGTCAAACGTGCCGGTTTGGCAGCAATGCTGCTTTATCCTCAGAAATACTGGATTCTGGACGAACCTTTTTCCGGCTTACATCCGGAGATCGTGAACATCCTGCTGGAAATTCTGCTGGAAAGAAAGAACAACGGTTTTGGCGCTTTGATCATCTCACACAAACAGAATATTTTTGATTCTTTATTTGATATCACTTTTAGAATTGAAGATAGGAGAATTTTGAAAAATGAAGATTGAGAAATTGAAAATTGAAGATTTTAACCCCCTTGTGTTCTCGCTTGTCAGGGAAAGTAAGAAAATGAAAGAAAGAAAAAACACCGTATTTCTCTCCCCTGTTAAGGGGAGATGTCCGGCATTGACGGACAGAGAGGTTTTAGGATTTGAGCTTATGTCCTTCAATAAAACCCCCTCGATCCCCCTTAACAGGGGGAAAATAAGGAATGAAGATTTTGTTAAACACATTTTGTGCCTTTTCGTGGCAATTCGTGTAATCCGTGGTTAAGAATATGGATTTAAATCTCCGCACGATCCTGATCATGGTGATGGCGATAACTTCGCTGTCGGTAATCTACAATACGATTTTAGCACAAGCTGTGTTGATCGGAGTTGCTTTGGTTTTGCTGCTTTCCATCAATCCATCCAAACACCGCTTTCAGCGCATCTGGCATCGACTCAAATTGATCCTGCGGATTGTGATCACACTGATGATCTTCCAGGTTCTGTTTCGCCGCGAAGGTGACGTCTTGTGGCAATGGCAGTTTGTTCAGATCACATCCGGCGGACTGGAATACGGCATCGCCGCCAGTTTGCGGTTCATGCTCATCGTCATCATTGCCGGGCTGCTGTTCGATATTCCCTACTACGATTACCTGCTGGCTTTTCGCGCCTGGAAGTTTCCTTACGAAATTTCATTTCTCGTGGCTACGGTTATCCACTTTATCCCGATTTTCGGCAGACAGTTCCAACGCAGCCGGGAAGCGCTCTTTTTGCGGGGAATTGAACTGAGCAAGTTGCCGCTGCTCACTCGCAGTAAAGCTTTTATCTCGCTCATCTTTCCCGTAGTAGCACGCGCAATTTCGGAAGTGCGTTACCGAGCTATTTCACTGGAATTAAGAGCGTTTCGCTTGTATCCGACTCGCACTTATCTGTATGAACAGAAACTCAAATGGTGGGATTGGGTGGTGCAGGTGGGAGTGGTGGGAGTGTTTGCGTTGGTTTTGTCATTTTAACTAAATTACAAAACAAAAATCTTGATTCTACATTTGATTGGTTGATCATTAATTTGATGTTCTGAATCAAAAAATATATTCAATACATTAGAACATTGATAATCATCCAATGATGTTTCACTTTTAGGTCTTTTGGAATATTTTCGTAATTTGTCACAGCACTCAATTTCAGTAATTATTTGAATGAGAATTGTTTCAGAAGTAGGTATTGATTCGAAATTATTACATATTAAACTTACATCATTTACATAATTATGTTTAATTTCCATTCTCAGTATTGGAATATTCTTATCTCGTTGTAAACTCAAATCGTTTTTTACGATAGCAATATCTGCCCATTTCCTTTTTTCCTTCTCTTCATAAAAGTATTCAGTTAAAATAAGATAATTATCTTTCAAAAGTATCTGTAATTCTGTTGCCAAAACATCTCTAAAAGTTCCTTCGAATCCACCATAAAATCCAATTAAAGCCATTCGCTCATTTTCTAGAAAATTTCCCATGTTGTTGATAGCATCTTTAATAATGCTGATTGCTTCTTGTTTATTCATAGATTTTCCTACTGTAGATCATATTTTTTTTTCAAATAAAATATTAATGTATTCAGTCCTCTTATTCCTCTATCTCTAAAACCATGATATTTTGTATTTATTCTTTTTATTATTAATTCTGCTGACTCTTTTGTGAAAGATTGATCAAAATTATCTATAAAGAAATCCATAAATTCTTTTACATGTATTGCTGAACCACATATCCAAGCATCATCATTATTGTCTGATAATAACCAAGATATCGTTAAATATGCATCAAATTGGATAAATTCATTGGAAGTTATTGATTCAGGTAACAAATGCTCTTCAATTATAGAAAATTTAGCGTTTATATAATTAATATTGAATTCTTGCTCTTCTACATCCAGCCATCCTTGTTCAATATAGGAAATATCGGTAACTACATTGCATTTAATATAATCATGACTTCTGTACTTAAACAAACTAATTTTTGAATAGTAATTTTCATTATGATTATATTTCAAGCAAATACTCCCCAGTGTCATTATATAGTAATATAAAATTGGTTTCCCAAAGAAATCGTAATTTTCAGGAATAAAATCTAAAACGATTTTATGAATCTTGTCTATTGCAAAATTAGCTTCGTTTATTAAACTGAATTCAAATAGTTTATCTATATAAATCAGAATCTTCGATTGTGAATTTATAAACTCACTGAAGATATTGTACTGATGAATAAAATTACTATTTAATTTCCTTTTTTCATCTGCTGTCTTATATAAATCTTGAAAGTCATGTATAAGATCAAGCGATAAGGCTCTTATTTTTTTGGAATCTCGATTAATAATATAATCCCTGAATTTCTTTAAGTCAGAATCATTTGAAATTATTGTTACTTCAAGATTATGAACTCCATTATTGATTTTTGATAATATGTCAGATGCACTTGGATTTTCTATATAAATAATTGGACTTTCATAATCGTTTTCATATTTATCTTTTAATTCATGAAATAAGCTGTACTCATCAATAACTTGAGGAAATGATCGATACTGCCAATAAAATGGATATGCAAAAGGTTTTCTCAATTTAAAATGTGCCATAATTGCTTTATCTCTTCCAGCATATCCGATAACAATTAATCCATGTCGATCAATTATATATTGAAAATCATCTGCAATGAGTGGATCAAGAGTCTCTAATTCTTTGACTGTGTTTCGGATTTTTCCAGTTTTATAATCGCCATGAAGTTTGTAAACACGACAAGTTCGAACTTTATCCCACGATTTAGTTTTTTCTAAAATTTCATCGGAAAAAATAACATCAAAATCTAAGTTCATTTCATCCAATGCTTTTTCTATGAGATTATCAATATTTGTTGTAAAAATAAATCGTATTAATCCATTAGCTACCATTTGAGCAATTTGTTTATGCGCTTCACCTGGCACTTCATTTTTAAAGAACTTTTCTAAATAATCACGTCTTTCTATTTCGCCTTTATGAACAAGTTCAAGGATTTCTGAATATCCGAATTTATTATAAGTTTCATGTTCAAGATACCACTTCTCAATATCTTTTTTGTAGTTTGCTGGTAATTCTGTGATTTCCTCTTCAGCTAAATATATAGGTTGTAGTGTTTCTATTAATATGTCCCAACCAATTTTCACACCAGCGTCTTTTGATAGACCAGCACCAACAAATAAGACATAGTTTCTATTTCTGGTTATTAGATTTGCACTTAATGGAACCAAATTATTCATTTCTTCTCCTAAATTATTTTCACCACTTTCATCAAAACATCCATCCCCGCATTCACAGCATTTTCGACGGCTTTCTTTTTCATCACGTTAAGAGCCAGCATCTGGTCCTGCATTTTCAGCATGTTCTGTCTCAGTTTGGTTTCATATTCTTCTCTGGTGAATTCTCCACTGATGTAGTATTCTGTAATTTTGGCTAATGATTCCTTGTTTTCATCCAATACATGCTGCAAATAGCCTTTCACTTTATCTGCATCCTTCTTAAATGATTGCAACATAGTGTCAAACAGTTCCTGGAAAATTGTTTAAAATCCACGTTGTCCTCCTACTTTTTGGCAGCTTCGGCTACTGCCAAAGCATAAAATTGTTCTCTTATCGTGTTCCAGTCAACGTCGAGGAGAGAGTCTTTGTATCCGTTATTCTGTTTGTGTACTGCCTTGAATTCCAGCCAGTTCTGTAAAATATGTTCAGCGATTTTAGTGGACTCTTCATTTTTCGGCCTGGTTTTATTCAGCATTATCAGGGTTCGTAATTCTATTTCAATTTCGATGTAATTGCTGGAAGATTTTTCGTATTGCCTTTCGTCAGGCTCTTCTTCACGTAGTGTGATGAAGAACATATCTACCTTTTTTGATATTTTGATAATCTGATAAGCAGAATCTTTGTCATACTCGGCAACGAGTTGTACTGCACAAGAAGACAACAAGATGATTGAGATTAAAATAATTAGCAGTTTTGTTTTTTTCACAATTCCTCCATCATATCACAATTTTGTATACGTCCTTTGTCCTTCGACTCCGCTCAGGATGACACGAGCGGATGCTGAACTTGAGGTCGCAATTTGCGACCACAAACCACAACTTTAGGTCACAAATTGCGACTTCAAGATTGTAATCATTTGAAACCAATCTCTTTAGGCGGTTTCTCAGGTTTTTCCATTATCTGCTGCAGCACTTCAAAAACAATGCGGAATTGTTTATCGTATTTGTTTTCTATCTCCATCAGTTTCTGGTTCAGTTCTTTGTTGGTAAGCAGCAGTTCACGCAGCTTTACGAAAGCTCTCATGATAGCGATGTTCACTTTGATAGCTCGCTCACTGCGTAACACAGAGGAAAGCATAGCAATTCCCTGTTCGGTGAAGGCGCGAACCCGCTTGGAATGTTTGATTTGTGAAGATATCACAAATTGTGATATGTTCATAATCTCATCTCTGGTTAATTCAAATACGAAGTCATCAGGGAATCTTTCAATATTCCTGGAAACCGATTGATTCAATACTCTTGTCTCCACGCCATAAAGATCCGCCAAATCGCTGTCCAACATCACTTTTTGTTCACGTAAGTAAATGATCTTGTTCATCAAGTTTTCCACAGGCACAATATCACTCATAGCATCTCCATCAAATTCCTGTTAAAAATTCAGTTTCCCAAGTGAAAGGCTGCTGCTTCCAAAAGCCAAAAAAAAACTTTCAATAAATTCCTGAATTAAGCAAAGAAAACGAAAAAGGAAATTTATTAACTTTCTGTCAAATAGAAAATTGGAATCCCACTGCTGTCTCCCTTTTGATAAAAGGGAACTACACCTGTCTGGGCGTAGCTTTAGCATAGACTGAGGGGATTCCAAGATCTCCATTGACAATTTTCCGATTCCATTCCAGATGTCGTTTTGAAAATAAATCGGACAGGAGAAAGGTGGTAATTATGGTAGAATTTTCATCGCAAATGGCAGATATTTCAAAAGTTGTAGATATTGCAAAAGAGTTGAACGTTCTTTCAGTTGAATATTCCAAGTTGAGTTGGGTGCAATACACGGTCGGTTTTGATCTGGGAGTGCAGGCTGCTTACCAGAAAATCTTAAATGTGCTGAAAGACAAAACCAAGTATAAAGTCATTCTGGATCATTTACAGAAAGACCTCGATCCACTGGATAAACGCCGGGTGGAACTGATCGAAAAAGAATTTCGCAATTTTCATCTTTCACCCGAATTGAACGCTCTCACCGAAAAAATGCAGAAGAAGCGAACCGAACTTTCACAAGTGCTAAATACACATCGCAGCAAGTTGAACGGCAAAGAGATCAATTCGGTTGAACTGCAGAAGATCATCAATGAATCTCCTGATGCAGACAAAAGAAAGGCAGCCTTCCTGGCCCGAACTTCTGTGAATAAACCGCTTGTTGAGGCTGGATTCATTGAGCTGCTGAATATGCGCAAAGAATATGCTCAGCTTTATGGAGCCAAAAATTTCGTGGAATATTCGTTGGAGCAGGATGAACTCGATCCGGCTATCTTTGCATCCTGGCCGGCGGAATTGAATGAACAACTTCCGCACATGCAGAAAGTGAGAACAGAATTTGCCCGGAAATATTTGCATCAGGAAGAAATCAAGCCCTGGGATGCAGCTTTTGTTTCAGGAAAGATCGCACCGGAATTGAATAAAGACATCGATATGTCGGGATTTTATGAGCCGATCCGCAAGATCTTTGCTAAATTTGGCATCGATATTTCGGGTGATAATACTACTTATGACGTTTTCCCTCGCAAAAATAAATCGGAATGGGGTTATAATTTCACGATCAAAGACGGAGAAGATTCCCGCATTCTGGCTAATGTGCAGAATCGTTATACCCAGTTTGGAGTGCTGCTGCACGAGACGGGACATGCCATGCATTCCTTCCGGCTCGATCCTGATGAAATGCTGCTGAATCGCGGTGTGAGCGGCATAATTTCGGAAGGAATTGCTAATCTGTTCGGAGGATTTTTGACCGAAGAAATCTTCTTCTCAGAGTTCTTTGGAATTGAAATGGAAAGTGCCAGAATCAACTTTGCAGCTCTGAAGAAATGGGAAAAAATTAATTCATTGCGAGCAATTGAAAGAATCTTTTTCGATCAGACTTTGTATTTGAACGAGATTAAGAATCTTGATGATATTCACAATTTGAAATGGAAATTACAGTCTGAATTGCTGGGAGAAAAACCTTATGCGGAAGAACCGGTCTGGGGTTTTGTGATCCATCACACCACGCATCCGATCTACCTGCATAACTACTTTATGGGTGATGTGACCTGCGAAATGTTGAAGGAAGTTTTCTGCAGGAAACACAATTTGAAGTCAATTCTGGAAGAACCGGCAGCATTTGGTAAATTCGTTGTGGATGAAGTGATCAAACCATCCGGGACATATCCGTATGCAGAATTATTCAAGAAAATTAGTGGAGAAGATTTTTCATTAAAGTATTTGAAGGTGTAAACACCTTCCGAACGGTTGAGTGAGTTTATGAGCGAGAACCTTCGGAACGGTGAATTGAGATGCCAACCGTTCGCAAGGTTTCCAGCCTTGGAACCGTTGCGAAGGTTTAAATGAATATGTGATAAAGTTTTTCTGAGAAATTCATCTTGCTTCTCTCACGAAGAATCTAATCTTCCTGGACCCTTCGTCGAATGCCTTCGTAGATTTCCTCAGAGAGACAGGTAAATGGAAAAAAATCATGACCGAATTATTGTATTTGAAAGATAGTTATTTAGAAGAATTTCCGGCGAAAGTGACCGAAACTTCAATCGCAGAGAATGCCATTGTTTTGGATCGGACAGCCTTCTATCCCACCGGCGGTGGCCAGCCCTGTGATTTTGGTGAGATTGAATTTGCCGGCAAAATTTCGCAAGTGGTTGCAGTGAAAAAGATCGAAGGAAAGATCCTGCATTTCCTGGAAGGTGAGCTGCCGGAAGCCGGAACTTTGAGCGTTTGCTAAAATTGCAGTCCGGAAATAATTTGGATCAAGATGGATAAATCTCTCCTTTTCCTTAGATTTGACCATTGATTATCAGTCCCCATTTTTTATTAACACTACCTTTCAGATCAGTATCTGGAATTAATGGAATTATCGATTTACTTTCAGCAATTTTTTTTCGTAACCTATTCAGTTCTCCTTGTTCAATTCCAATTTGATCTAAGCAATATCCCAGCCGTGCTATTACCGCTTTGTTACCGTACCGGATGGCATCACTTATCAGGTTAGAAGTTACTTTCGGATCCTGGCTAATCTCCTTTCTAATCCAAGTGAATACTTTGGGAATTGTGTTATACCGATTCCAGTCGTATATGCAATCTATCAGAAGTCTGGACTTTGATGCAAATGGAATTTTTAACCCTTTATTGGTAGAAATGGTCTTTGCACCTTTTAGTCTTTTGATTGATGTTTGCATGAATACAAACGCATTGTTGCTGATTTGCTTATCACCACAAATTTTATCGTTATACACGTAAATTCTATTGGGAATCTGCGTTGTGAAGCCATAATAGTAAATTGCTGTCGGTCCACTGATTATATATTTGGCGTCATAATAATTCATTAGGTAGAATAATATTTCCATTCCATCGATCAGCGCATTTGACGTGGGTGAAATCTTATCAGGAATCAGGTAATAGCCTGTCGTTATTCTGAGAATCATACCTTTCTTATTCATAACACTAAATAGGGTATTTTCTCTTTGTTTAGTAATTCCCAGAACCTTTACAACGTCACCCGTACTTATTGTTTTCGCATTAGTCATCTGAATATAAGCTAACAGCTTCAATTCAAGATCACCAGGTTTTTTATTTATTTTTTTATTTATTTTTTTTTTCATGAATATAAACTTCCTTATATTTGCGCTTTTTTTAATAAAACATCTAATCACATTATTTATTAAAAATTTATCTGCGTTATTCTTTGCATGAAGCTTTTCATGTCAAATTATTTGTTTCAAGTTAGATTAGAAAAGCAAAAACAGGATAAATTGATTAATCAAGAAATCATTCATCTCCCTCCTTTGATTCAAGGGAGGGCTGGGGTGGGTTCAGCAATCTGATATTCTTCTCAATTACTTTTACGACATTTTCAACATTCCCCATAACTTCATCATTCTTAAATCGTAACACTTTTATATTCAGTGAATTAAAGCAATCATTTCTTTCTGTATCGTATTCAATTCCTTCCTCGGTTTCATGTTGCTTACCATCTAATTCAATCGCTAATCTTATAGATGGAGCATAAAAATCCGCAATATAATAATCAATCCCAAATTGCCTGCAAAATCTAGTATTCATAACTTGTTTTCTGCGAAGATAATTCCAAAGCTCATTCTCTGCTGTCGTTTGATTTTTCCTGAGTTCTCTTCTTCTATTTCTTAAAACTAATTTGTTTAGTATTTCCGGCATTTTAGAACTTCCCCTTCCCCCTTCTTTAAAAAAAAGACGGGGAATACAAGATAATTTGAAAGAAAAAAAATCATTGGTCGATCAATTGATTATTTTTCTCCCTCCTTTGAATCAAGGGAGGGCTGGGGTGGGTTCTCATCCATCTTCTTCCCAACTGTTTCAACACCTTTCTTAAATCCCAGATAGCTGATGGCGGATACAATTCCTGCCAGGATCAAATTCAAAATAATCTTTGTGACTTTCTTCATAACTGCTCCTCTAAATGCTTTGTTTAGATTCAATAGCAAAAAACAAAAAATATTCGTTATCCGTCAACGTTATTCTTGACTGCTTAAACTGGAAAACCTAAAAAAGAACTCAAAATATGAAGGAGAATTTAATGAAGAAAAAATTAGCTGCAATGATGGAATGGATCCGCCCGGCAGGGATAGTAATTGTCTTCTTTTTTGCTTATTATTTTGGGAAAAATCCTGTTGAAGTTCTGCATATTTTAGGACCGTTCATGGTGATCGTGATGGCTGGAACGATTTCTTTTGAATCTCTTTTTCTGGGAGAGATCGCTTCAGAGAAAATCGGATATAAACCAAATCGTGCATACCAAATTCAATCTGGTTTGAACAACTTGGCTACTACTCTGGCAGCTATCATGGTTTATGCTTTAAATTGGGGTAAATACGCCGATGCAACCGTTCTTTCAGTTTACCTTTTCTTCCAACTGCTTTCCGGCTGCAATCATGCCAGAACGATTTTCACTGAAAAGAACTACACAAAAGTCAATCTCATGCGCCCGATCCTGACTGTTATTTTACTGGCTGCGTTAGTTCCGCATATTGTAATGGCGCTGAAATAAATTCTTCTCCCAGCTTATCCTCGAAAGATGTAGGCTGGGATGAGGTCGATTCAAGGAGGAAGATATGCTTACACAATCTGCTCAAGCTGCACTGAGCATACTCAGAGACGGCAGCCAGTTTCAATGGTATGTGATCACGCTTTTTGCTTTTGTCGTATATGTTTATGCTGCGGAAATCGAACGTAAAAATTGGAGCCTGGTTTTTGCCGGTTTAGCTTATTGGGGAATGGATTGGTTCAATGAGATCTGGAATTCGATCGTTTTTCATTTATCGGGATATGCTCCTGTCTGGGGTGCTCCCGGCAAGACGGCTTATTTGATCTTGATCGGCTTGAACATTGAAATTTGTTTTATGTTCGCCGTGGCAGGAATTGCTTTCAGTAAAATGCTGCCATCCGATAAAAAGCTGAAAATTTTAGGAATCCCAAACCGACTTTTCTTTGCGGTGGTTGGCTCTGTTTTCTGTGTTTTCATCGAAGTTCTGCTCAATTTGTTAGGTGCCTTGACCTGGGATTATTCCTGGTGGAGTGCGGGTGCACCCTACCTGATTTTCCTGATCGGATATTTGCCGTTTTTCCTGGTTTCATTCTGGGTATTCGACATGGAAACCATTAAAAAGAAAATAACAACGGTAGGAGTAATTTATTCGGTAAATGTGCTCGCAGTTATTATTTTTGGATTTATTCTGGGTTGGCTGTAAAATTATCTCTTCGACTCGTAAGGAACGACGAGTCGAAGAGAATTTTTTATGTTTCGAGTCGTCGTCACTCTGTTTCTTACAACTCGAATGGTAGTTTTTGTTTCGAGTCGTCGTCAATTCTTTCCTCACGACTCGAAGAGAATTTCTACTTCTTCAGTTCCGCCGATTTTTTCACAAAAGCTTTGAAAATCGGTTGCGGTTTATCGGGACGGGATTTGAATTCCGGGTGATACTGCACACCGATGAAGAAGGGATGACTGGGCAGTTCAATGACTTCCACCAGCAGATCATCCGGTGAAGTTCCGGATATCACCATTCCTTTACTGGTGATACAATCACGATATTTATTATTAAACTCATATCGATGTCTGTGCCGTTCCGAAATCTCGATTTCTCCGTAGATCCGGTTTGCTAAACTATCTTTTTTCAAATGACAGGGATAAGCTCCCAGTCGCATCGTACCGCCCATCATATCGATATATTTCTGATCGTTCATCAGATCGATCACAGGATTTTTACAATTTTCGCGGAACTCCGTGCTGTAAGGTTCTTCCAAACCGCAGATGTTTTTGGCAAATTCGATCACAGCAATCTGCATTCCCAGGCAGATACCGAAATATGGAATATTGTTTTCACGGGCATATCTGGCAATCTCGATCTTTCCGTCGATACCGCGCACTCCAAAGCCGCCCGGTACCAGGATTCCATCCACACCCTCCAAAATCGTTTTGATTTTATCCTGTGTCAGAGTCGTTTCGGAATCAACCCACCTAACGCTCAGTTTCAGTTTGTTGACGGCGGCAGCATGGATGAGTGCAGCACCCACACTTTTATAGGCATCCTGATGTTCCACATATTTGCCGCAAACAGCAATGCAAACTTCATTTTCAGAATTTTTGATATTATCGATGATCTCATCCCAATCAGTAAAATCGATCTTATGCTGCGGTAAGCGGAACTGTTCGCATATTTTCTCATGTACATTTGCCTGAATATAAACTTTCGGCACTTCATAGATCGTGCTCACATCGATAGCATTGATTACGCGGCTTTTCTGCACATTCGTGAAAAGGGCTATCTTACTTTTGATCTCATCATTGAAGGGTTTTTCACTTCGACATAGCAATAAATCGGGTTGAATACCGATCTCGCGCAGTTTGGTTGTAGCATGCTGAGTTGGTTTGGTTTTCAGTTCTCCGGCCGCTTTGATGAAAGGAACGTAGGTGAGAAAAACGAAGAGAGAATTTTCCATTCCCACCTCCAGCCTGAATTGCCGGATCGCTTCCAGAAATGGTAAACTCTCGATGTCACCGACAGTTCCGCCGATTTCAGTTATCACGATATCATGTCCAATACCGATTGCACGGATCAAAGATTTTATTTCATTTGTCACGTGCGGGATAACCTGCACTGTTTTTCCCAGATAGTCTCCGCGGCGTTCTTTTTTTAGAACCTTATCATAGATTTGCCCGGAAGTAGAATTTGAACATTTTGTCAGCGGTTTTCCGATAAATCTCTCATAATGCCCCAGATCGAGATCGGTTTCCGCACCGTCATCAGTAACAAATACTTCACCATGTTGGAACGGACTCATCGTGCCGGGATCAACATTCAAATACGGATCGAATTTCTGCATAACTACATCGTAACCCATTTTCTTCATCAAAAGACCGATGGAAGAAGAAGCAATCCCCTTTCCCAATGAACTTAATACGCCGCCGATTACAAAAATATGTTTAGCCAAAATCTGCTCCTGTTCTGTTTTTTTTACATTCTTTTTTCAATTTCCGCATTCAGACAAGAAATGAAGATCGGTTTGTAGGAACGATCGAAAAATTTGAGTGAAACATTCCCATCGATGCATCTGTCATAGGAAAAATAATTTGTGTAATTGAAGATATTTTTATTGAATCCGACAGTGAGATAACATTCCTCAATGCTGTTCGTGAGTTCGCTTTGCATATGATAATTACCGGTTTTATCTTCGGTGAAAGCCACATATCTGACGGCACCGTTTTCAAATTTGATCTTCACATTGTCATAAGTCTTATTTTTATAATAAATTTTATCCGCGAAAAAAACTCCGTCCAGGTTCTGACGATCCAATTGGATTTCTGCCAAACCGGTGGGCATTACTACGACCTGTTTATTGGAAGTATCGCCGTCAAAGATCTCGATTTTATCTCTGAGGATCTTCAGGGAAAGTTTCTCATCTTTGCTCGTGATCAGGTAATTTGAATATGAGAAGAATTTTTCATGCAATTCGTTTCCGTAAATTTTCAATAAATTGTAATTGCAGTTAACAGCATTCAAATAAGAGTTGAGTAATTCTTCATATTCAGCATTGATAAAACCGGCAAGTTCGTGGGTGGGAAAATTCAGAAAGATCAATTTCTTGCGTTGTTCGAAAAGATGCTCCATCACCGATTGAGTAGAATCTTTGAATTTTTTGATCTGTTTTTCAGAGGTTTCGATAAAATCGCTGGAAAAGCTTTCCCAGCCGACTTCGATGAAGATGTCGATAGAATTTATCCAATTCTTGTAATAGTTGGGCGGAACAGAAAAAACATCATCCGGCATTTCGACAAAAAAGCGTTTTTTCAGGTTTTCGGTGGAAAGTTCCAAAACAGGAAAAGCCTTTTTCTTGCGGATAGCAACGGCAATTTCTTCAATGATCGGCAATTCGATGAGAGCATATTCCGCATTCGCTCCGTTGCGGATTTCCCCGGAAATGGAAACGACATCGTCCTTCTGAATCCGAAGTAGATTATTGATGATGTTATAGGCTAATTCAATGTATTTTTCCATCAGGTCAGGTACCAGCTTTCACCAAGTTTCACATTGATGAGAGTTTCGATTTCTTTGTTCAAAATGCGGGAAGCGATCAGGCGGAATTTTTCTTCATTATCACTCACATAAAACTTATCCGTTCCGGATGTTTCAAGATCGGTTTTTTCCAAAACTTTTTGAAGTTGTTCGGTCACAGCTTCGGCGCTATCGACCAGTTTGATCCCTTTTCCGACAAAATCCATTAAAGCTTTTTTGAGAATAGGATAATGAGTGCAGCCCAAAACCAGTGTGTCTATTTTGTTCTTTAATAATGGCGTAAGATATTCCTCTATAACAAGTTTTGTAACCGGATGATCTTCCCAGCCTTCCTCTGCCAGGGAAACAAATAACGGGCAGGCCTGGCTGAAAACCCGGGCTTCAGAATCAATTTTAGAAATCGCTTCTGCATAAGCTCCGCTGCGGATGGTTCCTTCCGTTCCGATCACACCGATACGTTTTGTGTGTGTTTTTTTTACGGCAGATAATGCTCCGGGTTCAATCACTTCGATCACAGGAACGGACAGAATTTTCTGCAATTCCGGCAAGGCAACCGCTGCTGATGTGTTGCAGGCGACAACGATGATCTTGGCACCGCATTGCAGCAAAAATCTGGCATTCTGGATGGAATATTCGATGATGGTGCGTGGAGATTTTGGACCGTAGGGAACCCGGGCTGTATCTCCAAAGTAAACGATATCTTCAAAAGGAAATTTCCTGCGAACTTCCTTGAAAACGGTTAAACCGCCAACTCCGGAATCAAAAATACCGATAGGTTGTTTGATCAATTTCTTTCTCCATTTCCCTTTTTTCTCATACCCAAAATTGGATTTCGTTGTAAGTTGTCAAGCCAGCTTTAAATATTTATTTGACGAAATGCGAAAGGACTTGATTATCGCCACGGAGTTGAAAATAAATTGGTCGATTTTTTTAAGGATTTGAAAGAATTAACAATTGGTGGTAGATTATGAAGAAGATTGGACTATGTTTAGGTGGCGGCGGTGCACGCGGACTGTGTCATATCGAGTTTTTAAAAGTATTTGATGAATTAAATCTAAAACCGGCAATCATTTCGGGCACAAGCATGGGAGCGATCATCGGCGCTTTTTATGCTTCAGGTTTATCTGCAATTGAAATAAACGATCTCTTGGATAAAATCGATATCCTGAAAAATAAAGCAGAAATCAAATCCAAAAAAGCAGTAAAAGAAGAGCGAAAACTGGAAAAATTCGTAGAGGAAAAATTCCACGAATTTAAAGAGTATTTCAATAAAATAGATAACATTCATAAAATGATCGATATTTCTTTTTTCAAAAATACCAGTTTCATCAAGGGTAAGGGTGTCGAAAAATTTTTTGAAGAAAATCTTCGGGTAAAAAGATTTGAGCATTTACAGATTCCTCTCAAAATCGTTGCTACCGATTATTGGCGGCAGAAACAAGTAATTTTCGATTCCGGTAATCTTCTCACAGCGATTCGAGCCAGCATGTCCATTCCCGCTGTTTTTGAACCTGTGATCTTCGACAACGAGGTTCTGATAGACGGTGGAATTACCAATAATCTGCCTTATGATATCATTCAAGATGACTGTGATCTCATCATCGCCATCAATGTTGCGGGAAAACCAAATCCACCTTCAGAACCAAAAGCTCCGAATCTGTTTGATAATATTATGACAAGTTTCGATATATTGCAGAATTCCATCATCTCTTATCAAATGAAGATCAAACCTCCCGACATCTATATTAAACCTGAATTGCTGGATATTGGAATTTTAGATTTTCATAAATTTAAAGAAATCATGTCCAGCGTGAGTGGAGATGTTGAATATTTTCGCGAAGAACTGAAAAAACATCTAAAAGAGAAAAAAAGAAATTTTCGTTTTTGGGAATTTAGATAAAATCAGAGTGCTGATCTTTGTCCGAAATAACCAAAATTGCTGCTAAATTATTTAGGCGTCGATCAGATCAGTGTTTCTTCTTCCACCCAGGCGGCAGTGCTTTCTGCGATCATCCGGACCACATCGGGCTCGGTTAATTTGCATATCATAATTGAAATTAGTTGTTTCATTCAATTGAGAAATCGCCATTTCTGCTTCGCTCATTTCCGGCATTTCCACGTAGGCAGCAGAAAGATTGTTATCCGAAATCATCCTGACGGATTCAACTGTCCCATATCGGCCAAAAAGATTTATTATCGTATCTTGAGAAATATTTTTATTGAAATGCTTTACATAAATCTGCATTGTTAATATCCGTTTTAGGATTCTTCCGGTTCGTCGAGTTGTCTTCTTCCACCTCTACGAGTAACATTACGACGATCATCTGTACTATATCTTGTTTCGTGTACAATCAGATTTTTGCCTAGGAGTTCTTTTCCATCCATCGATTCTATAGCCTTCAAAGCTTCGTCCTGGTTTGGCATCTCTATAAATCCAAAGGCTTTCCATTCTCCATCGATACGGTCGATCAGTATTGTTACCGTTTCTACTGAACCGAATTGTTTGAAAACATCTTTCAGATTTTCTTTAGTAATATCACGTATCATATTGCCAATAAAAATATTCATATCCCTCTCCTTAATAAAATACAAAAAGCCTTTTTCATAATCCATAACTTATTGTAATAAAATAATTTAAAATCCTTAAAAAACATCTTGATTACCTCCTAACAGGTAATTTTCGCTAACACCTTATTACTTTTGAAATTGGCCTCATCCGACTCATCCCCAATGAAATATTCAGCAAGCTGAATTTCACGGGGTAAACCGACTTCGTCCCGAAAGCGTTCGGGACCACCTTCTCCAAAGGAGAAGGAAATGAAACTTCCAATTGTCTAAACCCACTATTTTCGCTCTCCTTTGGGGAGGGCCGGGGTGAG
>JAUSOT010000136.1 GCA_030656075.1 Candidatus Cloacimonadales bacterium | reverse complement strand
CATACCAGGGTACAGCACCAGCATAATTCATAGTTTTAGGTTTGATGATGAAAAGATCAAGGTTTAGAAAGAAGGCAAAAACCAGGAAGAAAATAACTTTCTGACCGAAATGCTTTTCTTTGTTAAGAAACATACTGAAGAAGCCGAGTAGAGCCGTTCCTGAAAGAATAGAAATACTCAAGAATTTACCGAAAATCTGGATCATCCAAAAACCGAAGAAAACTCCGAAAGGTCCAATTGGATTGCTTACTGGCGGGAATTCTAATTTTATAAACTTGAAGAATGACAAACCTGTTTCATGTAGAATTTTATAGTCAAAGATCAGTTGGGTTGTGTTTCCTGAGACTGCAACCAGGAATAAAATCGAACTCAATAATATTAGTATTCCGTAAAAAACATGCATGAAATTTGAATTTGTTTCTTTAATTTCTTTTTTCATCAACGCTCCTCATTAAACGCTGAAACGAATGTTGATTATATCTCCGTCTTTGACAATATAATTTTTTCCTTCCAAACGATACAACCCTTTTTCGCGGAGAACTTTTTCACTTCCTACTTCGATCAGATCGTCATAAGAAAAGCATTCTGCTCGGATAAAACCACGCGCCAGATCGGAGTGGATCTTTCCGGCTGCTTCTACCGCATTTTGACCTTTCTCCAAAGTCCAGGCTCGCACTTCATCTTCACCGACTGTGAAAAAACTGATGTAACCCAGAAGTTCGTAAGACAGCTTCGTCAGCCGATTTCGCGCTGATTCTTCGATTCCCATATCCAGCATGAATTCCGCTGCTTCCTCAGCAGACAGTTTACATAATTCCATTTCAAAATTTCCGGCAAATTCATTCACTTGATATGATTTAGAAATTTCTGAAATCTGTTTTTCATTCTTTTTATAATTTTCTTCAGATGAATTTATAATGATCATCATCGGTTTTTGACTGAGAAATTGAAATCCGCGAATTGCTTTTTCTTCTTCAGGAGTCAACTCCAAATCCCGTAACGGTTTTTCCTGATTCAATTGTTCGATCACTTTTTTAATAGCGGATTCTTCGATCATTAACGAGGCATCTTTGATACCCCGTTTTTTACTGAGCTCGATTTTTCCCAATCTTTTTTCTGCGATAATCAGATCGGTCATGATCAATTCTGATTCGATCAATTCAATGTCTTCAATAATACTCGGCTGTTCTTTCATTTCTCCTGCGAAATTCTGCACAACCAAAGCCAGAGCATCGGTTGTTTTTGCGAAAGCCAGTATGTTAGCTGGAATTGTACTATTACTGTTTTTATCTGCTGTAAATCCGGCAAAATCGATATATTCAATGTGAGCAAAAATTGTCTTTTTAGGTTTGTACATGGCAGATAATTTCGAAACCCGTTCATCTAACACTTCCACAATTCCAAGATTTGGTTCCGCTTTTTGAGAAGCATAAGAAGTTACTTCCAAATCCAGACCGGTTAAGGTATTAAAAATTGTTGTTTTGCCGGAATTCTGCAAACCAATCAGACCTATTTTCATTTTTCTTTCCTTGTTTCATTATAAGTAAGAAGAGAACTAACTTCTTTAGCTTTCAAAAAACGCCATTCGCCTTTAGGCAATTTTCCCAGAAGCACATCCCCGATTTGCAGCCTTTTCAATTCAAGAACTTCCGAGCCTATTGCTTTTATCATATAACGAATTTGCCTTTTCTTTCCTTCAGAAATCGTAATTTTTAACGTAGTTGTATTTTGATTTCGATTTTTAATAAAGACTTTTGCCGGTTTTGTCCGGTATTTATTTATTTCGATACCTGTGCGTAATTTTTTTATACTCTCGTTTGAAATGAACCCCTTACAAGCTACTTTATACAATTTCGGAAGTTTGTTTTTAGGATGTATAATTTTTTCGGAAAATTCGCCATCATTGGTCAAAACTAGCAAACCCTCGCTTAAATAATCCAACCTTCCTACCGGAAAAATATGCTCTTTAAAATCCGGAAGAAGCTCGAAAACTGTTTTTCGGGCAAAATCATCGCTGGCTGTAACCAGATATTGTTTTGGTTTATTCAGCATGATATAAATCTTTTTTCTGCTGCTTTGGATTTTCTGGTCATCAAATTCAACAATATCTTTTGCGGGATCGATTTCAGTTGAAAGTGAAGTAATGGTTTTACCATTCAATTTGACTTTGCCAGTCAATATTAGTTCTTCTACTTTTCGACGTGAGCCAAGATTACATTGAGCCAGGAATTTATTTATTCTTACCATTCTTCCAGACTATTTTTAATAATCACATCAAATAGATCATCAATGATTTTTTGTTGTGCTGATTCTTCAGATTTAAGGGTTATATTGGGATTTGAGGTCGAATATGTTTCGTTCAATAAAAGTGATTTATTTTGCCAAATTATTTCGTTTTTTTGCAGATCCGTGAAAGTGACACTGAATAAAATCTGAACGTTATACTCATCTACCGTTGATCCTGCGAAAGAAAGAACATCATTTGAATAATCCAGAATTTCTCCTTCGATTAGACAATCTGGAGAAATTGTGACGATGGAGAGTCTGCCGTCACTGGAAAACTTCTCCGACAGTTTATTAAAAACATCTTCTTCCAGATTATATTCGGTCGTTTTATTTTGAAACGATTTTATAGAAATCGTTTTCAAATGTGGGAAACCACTTGAGTAAACGGAATAAGTGCATGCACTCAAAACCATTAAGACTATGATTATAATTACGTTTTTCATAGCCTTAGCAATTTCTGAATCGTAATTCTGTCAAGAAATTACTCGTTAAGCTTGACAGAAAATCTTCACTGCGCTCAAAAAGACTACATAATATGATTAATAAAGGAGAATTCATGACAAAAGAGTATTTAACTTTACGCCAAGCAGCTAATTTTTTGAAAGTGACTGATTCAGTGATCAAAGAGATGATCCGATCTGAAGTTTTCAAAGCTGTAAAGAAAGGCAATACCTATCAAATAGAAAAAGCCGAAGTAGATGAATGGCTGGCAAATTTAAACGACCGGGAAATCGAACAGTTAGCTCTTAAAAGATCAGTTTGCAGATTTTCTGATTACTTGAAGGCCCGTCACGTTTTTCTCGATTTCAGTGCAGATAACAAATACGAAGCTATTGCCGAAATGTCTAAGAAAGCAAAAGATCTGAAGATCGTAAAAGATCATCGCTGGCTATATCAGGTTGTAGTTGCAAGAGAAGAACTGGTTTCCACCGCTATCGGTAAAGGCGTTGCCCTGCTGCATCCCCGCCATTTTCATCCTTCCAAAATAAAAAAGCCGTCCATTTTGTTCGGACGTTCCAAGGATGAAATTGAATTTGATGCTTTAGATAATAAACCGGTGAGATTGTTTTTCTTATTGTTATTACATGATGATGTTCAGCATCTGTTTTCCATATCATATATTTCTAAGCTTTTAATGAACGAAGAAATTTTGAAGACATTGGAAGAAGCAACAGATGCTGAAGAAGTTGAAAGGGTTTTAACTAAAAATATCTTAAACTAAAACCGCTACGTTTCACGTGAAACACTAATTTGTCTCATAATATTCTTTGAGCCAGATTAGTGTTCTTTTATAGTTATTAGAAGAATTCCAAAGTAGATATCCTCCAGCTTTCAATTCCTCTATGGCGCTAATTTGAGCAACTATATATTCTTTTTTGTAGTTTACTTTCCATGTGTTCGCCTGAATATAGGGCACAACTTTGCAATTCACATTTGAATATTGTTCCGCTAATTTTGTGCCTTTATACAGAATGAAGTAAGGCTCGTTTGCAACGTTTTCTCTATAGCCAAAATTATCATCGAAGTGCGAGGAATATATCATAGGATGTATATAATCCAAATATTTAGTCATCATTTTTATATCCTGTCCGGTTGAAGAAACATCTACTGCCCGTTGCCAGGCAACAATTGCAAAAACATCTGCTGATAATGTTACGTCATATTTTTGACAAATCTTTTTAACTCTTCTTAAAAAACCGGAAATTATCTCAGCTTTTGTTCTTCGCACATAAGTTGAATCCTGTCCCAGCATCAAAGAATCTGCTCTCTGAAAATAATAAATTGCCTTTTCAGCATTTCCCTGAGTTGGAAATCTAATGTAATCTAATTGAATTTCATCCACTCCGGATTTGGCAACTTCTTCAATCAGTCCAAGAAGATAGTTTTGTACAATCGGATTAGAAGAATCCAACCAGGCTGGTCCTCTTTTTTTGCTTTCAGTCCATACAGAACCATCAGGAAGCAACGGTCGGAGATCTGAATCTCTCTTTGCATTATATAAATCATGGAACATGACCATCCTGGAAACGGCTTTCATATTTCGCCCGTGAAGCGTTTTTACAGTTGAAGCTATGTTTACGATCGGTTTGAGATTTTGAGGCGTTAGAAGCTGATTTTGGGCGGTTTTAAAGAAGATGTCTCCATTCATGTTTTTCAGATCAAAAACCACTGTATTTATCCTGCCCGAGTCAGCCATATCCAGAATGTTCTCAAAATCGGAAGAAGCAATTTTGTAGGCGGTCAGATACAACCCACGTATGAATTCAACATCCTTCTTTTTTTTAAAAGAATCTTTTATTTCTTTTATTATGTTTGCCTTAGATTTTACTTTGATAGTGTCAACTATTGTTTCCTGTTCTATTTTATCCGAATTTTGTAATCTGTTTTTTTCCTTTTCTTCTGACTCGGAAAAAAGTGATTGTTCTGCTTTTACTGATTTTTCTTTGTTTGTAATTTTTAACGAGTCCTGTTTAATTTCAGTTTGAAGATTTTTAGCGGTTTGTCGTTCATATTTACAGCTGAAAACCAAAACCACTATAATTAACAAAATTATATTTTTTATTCTCATGACTTCCCTTATAGAAAAAGGGTGACTTTTGTCACCCAAATTTTTGAAGTATTAATAATTCAATTTTTATAAAACTAATTTTTCCCAAGCCCTAACCTGACCAGAGACCGCTTCAGAGCATGTTCTGCCCGACGAAAATCAATTTCACCGGATATTGTTTTCAATCTCTTCTCGGCTCTTTCTTTAGACGATTCCGCTCTTTTTAGATTAATCTCATTTTCCTGTTCAATCACATCGCAGACGATTGTAACTTGATTATTATCAACAGTAACAAAACCGTCGTGAATGGCATATTTATCAAGCTTATTTCCCAAGAAAAGCTGCAGAATTCCGGGTCGTATCTTTGTAATGAATGGCGTGTGATTTTCTGAGATTCCGAAATCCCCGTCAACGCCGGGAATTATCACGTGATCATAATCATCATTAACTTTACACTTTGTTGGTTGGATAACTTCCAATGATATTTTTGACATTTTCCAAATTATCCCTTTCTTTTCTTTTCTGAAGAGCCTTTCATTATTTTATTCGCTTTTTCTTCAGCAGATTCGATATTTCCCACATACAGGAAAGCTTGCTCCGGCCATTTATCACAATCTCCATTGATAATAGCTTTGAATCCTTCGATCGTTTCTTTCAAAGGAACATAAATTCCAGGTGTGTTTGTAAACTCTTCTGCCACAAAGAATGGCTGCGAAAAGAATCTTTCCAGTTTTCTGGCACGATTTACCACAAGTTTGTCATCTTCGGAAAGTTCATCCATTCCAAGAATAGCAATTATGTCTTGGAGATCTTTATATTTTTGAATGATTCTCTGTGTTTCACGAGCTACATAATAATGATCTTCGCCAATTATCTTCGGATCAAGAATGCGGCTTGTGGAATTCAATGGATCAACCGCCGGATAAATCCCCAATTCCACAATTCTTCTATCCAGAACCGTGGTTGCATCCAAATGCGAGAACGCCGTAGCCGGAGCTGGGTCCGTCAGGTCATCAGCCGGAACGTAGATCGCCTGAACGGAAGTGATCGATCCGTCTTTGGTGGAAGTAATACGTTCCTGTAATTCACCCATTTCGGTAGCCAGGGTTGGCTGATATCCAACCGCGGAAGGCATCCTGCCGAGAAGAGCAGAAACTTCTGATCCGGCCTGTGTGAATCGGAAAATATTATCAATGAATAAAAGCACATCTTTCTTGGAAACATCCCTGAAATATTCGGCGATAGTCAAACCGGTCAGGCCAACTCTTAAGCGGGCTCCCGGAGGTTCGTTCATCTGACCGAATACCAGTGCTGTTTTATCGATCACACCGGATTCTTTCATTTCCAACCAAAGATCATTTCCTTCCCTGGTCCTTTCCCCCACACCTGAAAAAACGGAAAATCCGCCGTGCTCGATGGCAATATTCCTGATGAGTTCCTGAATGAGAACCGTTTTCCCCACGCCGGCACCACCGAAAAGTCCGATCTTGCCGCCTTTGGAATATGGCTCGATCAAATCGACTACTTTCAATCCGGTTTCCAGAATTTCTTCTTCCGTGGAAAGATTTTCAAAAACAGGTGCCTGTCTGTGAATCGGATATCTTTCTTCAGTTACAACCGGTCCCTGTTCATCGATTGGTTCCCCGATAACGTTCAGAATCCTTCCCAGCACGCCTTCACCCACCGGCACTGTTATCTGTTCTCCTGTATCGTAAACCACTTCATTCCTGACTAATCCATCTGTGGAATCCATGGCCACGGTTCGTACTTTATTTTCTCCCAGATGCATTTGAACTTCCAAAATCAGGTCAGGATGACCTTCCCGCACGATCTTCAATGCATTGTAGATGGCGGGTAATTTTCCTTCCGGAAATTCCACATCGATGGCCGGACCGATAATTTGAATTATTTTCCCTTCAACCATACATAACCTCTTATTTTTCTATCTCTTAATTAATTGGATGTTTGCATTTTCATCACTGCTGAATTGCTTCAGCTCCGGAAGCGATTTCGATGATCTCTTTGGTGATTGCTGCCTGTCTTGCTCTATTATATTTCAACGTCAGGGTGTCGATCAATTCTGCAGCATTATCGGTGGCGGAATCCATAGCTGTCATCCGCGCGCCCTGTTCGGCAGCCGATGATTCCAGCATGATACGCCAGATATCCACGTTGATATATTTTTTCCCCAGTTCATCAATGATAGTGTCTTCATCAGGCTCATAAAGATAATCCAGAGTGGACATCTCTTCCGATTCGGATGGAATGATGGGGAGCAGTTGTTTGACGACAATATTCTGCTGAATAGCAGATTTGAATTCATTATAAAGCACATCGATTTTATTATAATTTTGTTCCAGGAAGAGATCGATTATCTGAGCAGCAACGTCTCTGGAAACACTGAAATTCATTTCATTGAATAAATTGACATAGGATTTTATAATTTTATCTGTTCTTTTTTTTAGATAATCAAACCCTTTCTTGCCGAGGCATATGATTTCCGCATCAGGATTTTGCTTGATGTAACGCAAAGCTTCTTTGAGTATCTGGTAATTAAAAGAACCGCATAATCCGCGGTCGGAAGTAACAACTATAACGGCGGATTTTCCTACTTCTTCTACATCAGCGATCAGAGAATGAAGATTGGTGGCATTCTTGAATTTGATGGAACGCAGCATCGTATTTATATGATCGGCATAAGGTCTGGCTTTGATGATCCTGTCCTGAGCTTTTCGCAGATTTGCCGCTGCCACCATTTTCATGGCATTGGTTATCTGCTTGGTGCTGCGAACGCTCTCGATCCGCGTTTTGATTTCCTTAATGTTAGCCATTAATTCCTCAGCCAGTTCTTAGAACTTTGCCATCACTTTTTTACAGATTATGTGCATTGCTTCACGAATTTCATCAGTAATTTTACCTTTTACCAAACTTGCCATGAATTCTCTGTATTCCGAATCCAGAGTCGAATAAAGTTCTTCTTCCACTTTCTTCACATCGTTTCTATCTATAGCATCCAGATAGCCTTCGTTGGCTATAAAAATCACAAATATCTGTTTCGCCACCGGAAGTGGTTCATATTGATCCTGCTTCAAAATTTCGATTAATCTTTCTCCACGTTTCAATTGGTCTTGAGTTGTCTTATCCAGGTCAGAACCAAATTTAGCAAAAGCTTCCAATTCTGTGTATTGAGCCAGAGCCAGCCGCAATTGTCCGGTCACGCCTTTCATAGCTTTGATCTGAGCGCTGCCGCCCACCCGGGAAACTGAAAGTCCGGCATTAATCGCCGGACGAATTCCCGAATAGAAAAGACGGGAACCAAGATAGATTTGTCCATCTGTGATCGAGATCACATTGGTGGGAATGTAGGCAGTAATATCATCCGCCTGAGTTTCGATGATGGGAAGAGCTGTTAATGAACCGCCGCCCAGTTCATTGCTCAGTTTGGAAGCACGTTCCAAAAGACGAGAATGCAGATAAAAAACATCACCCGGATAAGCTTCGCGTCCGGGAGGCCTGCGCAGTAGAAGTGAAAGTTCTCGATAAGCAACAGCCTGCTTGGAGAGGTCGTCGTAAATAATAAGAGCATGCTTGCCGTTATCGCGGAAATATTCTCCGATCGTGCAGCCGGTAAATGGTGCCAGATACTGCAGGGAAGCCGATTCTGAAGCAGAAGCTGTAACGATGATCGTATATTCCATGGCATTATAGGATGCCAGTGTTTTCACGATCTTGGCTACGGATGATTTCTTCTGTCCGATAGCTACATAAATACAGATCACATCCGTTTCTTTTTGATTGATGATCGTATCGATGGCGATGGCTGTTTTTCCTGTCTGCCTGTCCCCGATGATCAATTCACGTTGTCCGCGTCCGATCGGGATCATGGAATCGATAGCTTTGATGCCGGTTTGAAGTGGTTCTTTCACAGGTTGACGCTGAATAATTCCCAGAGCTTTTCTTTCTACCGGTTTATATTCTTTGGCAGATATTTCTCCTTTTCCATCGATCGGTTCTCCCAGAGAATTCACCACGCGTCCCAGCATTCCTTCACCCACCGGAACCTGCAGGATTTTTTTGGTTCTCTTGGCAATGTCACCTTCTTTGATCTTTTGCGTTTCACCAAAAATAATACATCCAACATTGTCTTCTTCCAGGTTCAGTGCCATGCCCACAACGCCGCTGGGAAATTCGATCATCTCCCCCGCCATCACATTATCCATTCCGTAGATACGGGCGATGCCGTCTCCCACCTGCACCACTTTTCCAGTTTCGGCAATATCGAACTCGAATTTAAAATTATCTATCTTATTCTTTAAAATCGAACTTATTTCATCTGGTTGTATTTTCATACTGACCTCATATTATTTTTTTTTCACCTTCGTCAGTTTCAGCAGGTTGTTTTTGATTGAACCGTCTATCAGCAGAGAATCTGTTTGAGCCACGAATCCGCCGATGATCGATGGGTCGATCTTGACCACAAGTTCAATATCTTTTTTCAAAATATCTTTAATAACTTTTGAGATGTTTTCCAAAACTTTTTCCGAATGTTTATGAGCGATGGTCAATTGCACTTTTTTCTGGTTGTTTTTTATCAGGATGGCTTCTTCCAGTTCCATCAAAACATCATCAATAATATTGAATCTGTGTTTTTTCACGAGGATTTCAAACAAGTTGTTCCAGAGAGCCTGATTGACTAATTTGTGCGTAATATCAAGAGCCAGGTCAAGCCGTTTTTGCAAAGGAAATAAAGGCGAGTTGATCGATTTTACGTAATCTGCATTTTCTGAAAAAGCCTGCTGCAATTTATTGATATCCTGCCGGAAAGTAGCAAAATGCTTTTCATCGATGTTCATAAGCAGCGCATCTGCATAACGCTTAGCGACTAACCTGTTTCTCACTTACTTTCATCCTCTCGTTCGGAAAGCATCTTTTCGATCAATTCCTGATCGTTTTTATCATCGATCTTTCCTGCCAGGAATTTGGCTGAAAGGTTTGTGACCAGACCGGCAATTTCGCCTTCGATCTCTTTCATCACTTTATCTTTTTCGTGCACCAGTTGAGATTCGGTATCTTTCAGTATTTTCTTTTCCAGAGTTTTAGCACTCTTAAAAATTTCCGAAGCCTGATTTTCAGCATCGCGCCGGGCAGCGTTCTTCATTTTTCTCACTTCCTCGGCAGAAGTTTTTAGCTCTTCTTCTTTTTGCTGAACCAGTTGACCTGCTTCTTCTCTGGAAGCTTTTGCCTGGTCGATATCATTGGCGATTTTTTTTTGCCGCTCTAATAGAAATTGTTTAATCGGTTTATAAAGAAGTTTGTTCAATATTATGAGTAGCAGAACAAAGTTCAATATAACAATTATGAACATATAATTTATACTGATCATAAAGACTCCCTCGTTTGTTCGGGAACATTTCCCTCCGCAAATTGATTAGATTTTTACAGCAAAGATAAGCAGAAGGGCAATAACGAGTGAGTAGATACCGGTAGATTCGGAAACGGCTTGTCCCACGAGCATTGTTCTGGTGATAAGACTGGCGTTTTCCGGAGAACGGGCAATACCTTCACAGGCTTTTCCTGCTACGAATCCTTCACCAACTCCGGGTCCTAATGCTCCCATTCCCATACAAAGTCCGGCACCCAAAAGTGCTGCTGCTTTGGCGATTCCTTGAGCTAAAGTTAATTCCATGCTTCCTCCATATAATTTAACAAAATCATTTAATCATTTTCACTTCATTCTCGTTCCAAAGTTCTACGTCGGAACGCTGTTTCTCCGCTCCAGCGGACATCAATTTTTCTTTTGTACGCAGAGCGTAAAACATCGGTTACAACGCGGAGCATTGTAACCAGACCCACCCTATTTTATCGCAAATATCAATAAAAATGCAACCACCAGCGAGTAGATCGCCGTGGATTCAGAGACTGCAGCGCCCAAAAACATTGTCCGCATTATTTTTGATTTTTCATTGGGAAATCTTCCTAACATATCACAGGCTTTGCCGGCTACAAAACCGATACCGGTTCCCGGTCCCAGCGTTCCCAGACCGATAGATAATCCCGCTCCAATGAAAGCCAGTGATTTTACCAGCATTTTTCCCACTCCAATTCCTTCCGGCTGGTTGGGAACGGAAAACATCAGCAGGAAAGCAATAACCAGGGCAAAGATCGCTGAAGTTTGAGATAAAGCCTGCCCGATCAGCATATTGGTCATGATCGTATTGCCGTGTTTCGGCATTCTGGCCACGGATTTACAGGCTTGCGCTCCGGCATAACCAGCTCCCAGAGACGGTCCGATGGAACCTAATCCCATCGCTAATCCGGCGGAAAGATAAGCCGCTGCTTTATACCAGCCGCCTGCTGCATCGAAAGTAATTCCGTAAATTAGCAGCATCGAAATGACCAGCGCAAAAATTCCTGCTGTTTGTGCGGCTGCCTGTCCGATAAGCATCGTTCTGAAGATCTGCTCGTTGGCTTTGGGCTGCTTCACGATGCCGTAAGCACCTTCACCGGCGATGATGCCGGAACCTATTCCGGTTGTAATCGCTCCTATTCCTACACAAAGGCCAGCGCCGAGAAATGCTGCAATTTGGATATATTCAACATTGAAAATCATTTAATTACTCCGAAATTTCCACACCGATATAGGTGAGTGCCAGCATGGTGAAAACAAAAGCCTGGATCGTTCCAACAAACATACCAAAAAAGAGATTCAAGCCAACCGGAAAAACCACAAAACTGACCAGCGACGAAACAACCAAAATGATGATGGCTCCTCCCAGAATATTGCCAAAAAGACGGAAAGAAATAGAAACAACTTTGGAAACTTCACCAACTATATCTAAAAGGAAAAGTGGATTTTTTTTAGGGTTCACATAGTTTTGAATATGGTGCCAGGCGCCTTTGAATTTAATAGCCGAAGCATGCACAATAACCACAGCTAAAACGCCCAATCCCAATGGAACGTTCAGGTTCCTGGTCGGTTCCATAAAACCTGGAATCGGGATCGTGCCGATCAGGTTGCAAACCCAGATGAACAGGAAGAGAGTGACAATGTACGGGGTGTAATAAACTTTATCTCGCCCCAGGGTTTCAGTCACAAATTCTTCCAGGGACGTGTAGATCAATTCAAAAAGTATTTGAGATTTGGAAGGCCTTCTCGTCAGGAATTTCCGAATGAATAATGCCAACAACAACAACACGATATCAACGATGAGCAGCATGCGGAGAAGCTGAAAAGAGCCAACCGGAGTTGAGTCCATGGGAATGCTGCGGAAGAATTCATACAATTTTTCGCTGCCCCAGAGTTTGGGAGTTTCCCCGTGATGTTTATAATATTCGTCTATCTGGAATTCTTCGGTGATTTTTTCCTGCAGATTGAATACACTTTCGACATGTCGAATTTTAAATTTACCGTTTTCAAAACCGATCTCAAGCTCCCTGTTGAAGTTGCCGGACAGGAAAACCAGGATCACTTCAATTACGAAGAAGATCAGGAATATACGCAACATTGGCTTCTTTTTTTTAGCCATTCCTTCCCCTGAAAAATTTACTTCTTTTAAAGCTCGAGATAAACTCGAACAAATATATCACGATCTGCGCAGCCAGCAGACCGAATCCTAAAAATATGATGCTCGGCTTGATAAAACTGAGGATCAATACCGCATACACCAGCAAGAAAAGCAACCTTAAATAAGTTCCTTTCACAGCGTTTAATTTGGATTTTGTTGGCTGCAATTCTAAGCTAAGTTTAACATTATGAGCCAGCCATAAAAAATTTGCAGCACTGGCAATCGAACCCAAAATCCAACCCATCCCCTCTTTAAAAAACAACGGTAAAATCAAAATTGCAGGTATATCTGTCAATAGAATAATGACCAGGATTCGTTTTACGTAAGCTTCATTTGTCATCTATATTTC
>JAUSOT010000188.1 GCA_030656075.1 Candidatus Cloacimonadales bacterium | reverse complement strand
GTTTTCTCTTCTTTCGAATTTATTTGTAACAGTCTCAGGGGACATTTGGCACTAATGTAAATGATCTCCCGAATGTGTGAAATCTTGAATCAACCTGATGGTTCGACTCCGCTCACCATGACAGGTTTGAATGATGAACGTCATATGTCATCCTGAGCGTAGTCGAAGGATAAATTAAGAGAATTGATTATGACCGGAACACTGATAAACGTAGCAACAGTGATCGTCGGCAGCATTGTCGGAGTGATCCTGCATAAGCGTTTTTCCAAACGTTTCACGGAAATCGCCTTCCAGGGAATCGGACTTTTCACCATCTTTCTGGGAGTGGCGATGGCGCTCAAATCGGCAGCCTATCTTGTCATCGTACTAAGCCTGATCAGCGGCTCACTAATCGGTGAAGCTCTCAATATCGAAGTTTGGATGGATAATCTGGGAAATAAACTGAAATCTAAACTGAAATCCAAAAACGATAAGTTCTCGGAAGGATTGGTCACCGCTTTCCTGCTGTTCTGCATGGGCTCGATGACGATTTTGGGAGCGATCGAAGAAGGACTGGGCGGCAAACCAAACCTGCTGCTCACCAAAGCGATCATGGATGGATTCGGTTCCATCGCTCTTGCTTCCGCTCTCGGAATCGGTGTGATGTTCTCAGTCATTCCGCTGCTTATCTATCAAGGCGGACTCACTTTACTCACATCATTGATAGGAAATTATTTCAGTGAAATCTACATCAATAACCTCACTTCCGTCGGAGGGATTTTATTGATCGGATTGGGCTTGCGCATTCTGGAAATTAAACAGATCAGAGTTCTGAACATGCTACCGGCTTTATTGATAATCCTACTTCTAACCTGGATCAAAGGTCTGTTTTGATCAATCACATTCCTCTTAACCAAAACATCCTGAAAGCTGCATTATCTGAGATCGACAGCAATAAATGCCTACTGCTCTTCCCCACCCGTAAAAGCAAAAATGAAGCGCAAAAACTTTATCAAACCAGCTGGGATTTCAGCGAACATGAATTTCTGACCATGGATGAATGGAAAGAAACACGTTTCACAGCAGACAAACCAATTCTAAAAGAAGAAAAACGCACTCTGGCTTTTTATTTATCTCTTTCAAAAGAATCAAAGGAATTCTTTAACATCAAAAATTACAACCAATCCATCGATTTTTCCCATAATTTTTTTAACTTTTGGGAAGAACTGGCAGAAGAACAGGTTTCTCACGATGCAATTCTGGAAGTGCTGGCTGCCAAGCAATCCGCCGGAGACTGGCAACTGAATTCGTTTCAACAGCTTCTGCATATCAAACAAAACTATAAAAACTTCCTGCAGCAATCCGCCTATACAGATCCAATTTTTGTTCGTTCTCAGCCAAATTTCAGATTTGATGCTGAATATTCCAAAATCATTGTGGTAAATCAATTCTATTTCACAAAGTTTGAAAAGCAGCTTCTGGAGAATTTCGAAGATAAAGTTACAATTCTATCCCAGATTCCACCGGAATGTTTCGATGAAGGAACACTGATGATTTCACAGGATTTCAATGCCGAACATATTAAATCATTCATGCCAAATAAATTGAAAATTCACACATCCACCGATCAATTGGAGATGATCGCTCAATTGACTTCGATGCTTTTCAATACGGAAAATGCGACCATTATCGACTTTCAGTTTGCCAAGCAATCCTACGCTCATTTGCTTTCAAATCAGAAATTTGCGATTCCTGCTGCTCTTAGTTTTTCCGATACCAGATTTTACCGTTTTTTTCAGTCTATCAGCGAACTGCTTGATTCCATCGTTTGGGAAGGCAAACCGTTTCTGCTCTCGATGCAAACTGTGTTAAATATTTCTACCAATGACGATCTTCTGAGTTATTTTGTAAAATCTCCGACCAGCCGGGAAGAAATCCGCAGCTTTCTTTTCAAGTTGATCGATAATGATTTCAAATATCTAGATCTGGAATATTTCAAAGAAAATGAATTCCAATCGGAATTCGAACAGCTTTTTTACTTCCTGCAGGATATTCTGCAACTCAAAAATATAAAAGAACTTATTGAATTTGTAGATTCCAAAACCGATTTGGAATACCTGCTGGCCGATCAAAAAGATAGAACAAATCTCGTGGAAGTTTTGTTTGAATCTCTCGCCGATTTTGCTTCCATCGAAGAAATTGAATTAGTAACAAATTGGAAGCAGATTTTTCCAGCGAATCAAGCTGTGAATTTACTGAAACTTTTGCTTGATTATCTCAAACCTAAAAAATTGAAATGCGATTTTGATTTTCAGGAAAAGCGAACCACCATCACCACTCTGCAGGATACTCGTAATCTGAACTTTGGAAATCTTTTCATTTTGAACGTGGTGGAAGGTGTGCTGCCGGATCGCAAACACACCCAATTTTTACTTTCGGAAAATCAGCGAAAAGAGCTGGGTTTGAAGACCTATGAAGACATTACATTGCGTGATAAATACTATTTTTTCCGCTTGCTTTGCAACAGTTCTGAAGTAACTGCTTTTACTCGTTTCAACCTGGAAGAAAATATCGAAGTTAGTTCCTTCCTGGAAGAGTTGAAGCTTTTTGACCTCGCCGAAGAAATCGAGTCTCCGCATTTTCCCGATCTGCATCAACAGATTTTTGACAAACTCCTGGTTTGCAAGAATTTCAATATTCCATCTAAACCAATCCGGCAGGAAAGTTTCTTTACGATTCCACTGGAAAAAACTGATTTCCCTGAAAATAAATTGAGCCTGAGTTTTTATAAATGGGAGAAATTGAAAAATAATCCCTTTGAATTTTATTTGGAATTTGTGGCTGACATCAAAGCCAGAAATCCCGAAATCGGCAACGATTTCAGCAGCAAACTGATTGGCAATATTGCCCACGAAATCATTACTCTTGTTTGGAAGCGTTTGCTCGAACTTCACAATTCAAACAATTTCCAGCACAATTTCATCAACAACACCAAACTTTATGTAGAACAGGCGATCAGACATTATTTGGAATATAATCGAAGTTTCAAATACATTTCGCCCCACAATTTTTCCAATCGATATTTTCAAAATATCTTCCTTCCTATCCTGGCAGAGGGTATCGAGAATTTTTTCTATCGACTGCATAATGACCTGAAGCTTTCGGATAAACCGATTACTGCCTTCCCGGAAACAAACAGAACCTTGGAAAAAATGTTTTTCCAATTACCTGACTTGGAAATCTCGCTGCGGGGTCGTCCCGATTTACGCATTCAGACAGAAGAACAGAATTACATTTTTGATTTTAAAACAGGTTCAGTAGCAGCTGAAAAAATCAAACGTTTCAATCAGCAGCTACAGTTTTATGAGGAAATATATTATCTGATCGATTTCCCGGACTTGCTGGAAAAATTGAATTCCTTCCTCTTTTTCGTTGAACAGAAAGATATGAAGCAGCTTGCCAAAAGAAGTGATTTAAAAGAAGAAATTACGAAAGTTGTGGAAGATATTCTGGAAAACGGTTTTGCAGTGTTGGAAAGAGCTGATAAATACGAAACAGCCGAAATCACAAGGCGGGATTTGGTGAAGAAATGATATATAGATTTAAAATTTACGATTGGAGAATGGAGATTGGAGATTTGGTTCATTTCCTCCCACGATCGAAATCGCAGGCTGGACCAGAATTAAACAAAGCCCATGACTTTAGTGGGAATCATATCTTCTTGCAGCCTCCACGATTGAAATCGCGGGCCGGACAAAAATTTAACAAAGCCCATTACTTTAGTGGGAATCAAAGATACATCTTTTTCATGTGAGGATAAAAATTGAAGAGTTATAATTTGAGATTTTGGATTTATCTGCCTCCACGATTGAAATCGTGGGCTGGACCAGAATTAAACAAAGCCCATGACTTTAGTCGTGGAAATCATATCTTCTTGCAGAACGGTGGGTTAAAATGAAACCGCTCGTGATACGCGCCAGCGCCGGAACCGGAAAAACTTACCGTCTCTCTCTGGAATTCATTAATTTGCTTCTGAAATATAGAATCGATTTTGAAGAAATCCTGGTTATCACTTTCACCAAGAAGGCAACTGCAGAAATCAGAGAAAGAATTTTCAAACAGCTTTTTGAGATTGTCAACTGTACTTCAGAAGGAGAAGAACTTAAGAAGAGTATCCAGCAAAACATCAATCCCGAAATTCAGTTCACTGTAGAAGATATGAACTACCTCAAGACAGTTTATCAGAAAATACTCACTCATAAATCTGCAGTACGCATCAGCACGATAGATTCCTTTGTGAATACAATTTTCAGCGGCATTATCGCACCATTCCACAACATCTCAGAATTTCAGATCGATAACAAGATCAATGCTGAAATCCTGCCGGAAATCTATGAACGGATTTTGAGAGATGAAAAACTGGAAATTTATAAAGATATTTTCCTGCAAGCCAAATACCGTAATCTCGAGCAATTCAACCAGGCGATCATAAATATCATCGAAAACCGCTGGCTATTTGAATTCATCGATCTTTCCGATCTTCGAGATATAGATATTGAAGTAGAAAAAGATAAAGCTTGCCGAAAATATAAAACCGAGTTGAGATCATTTCTGGATTTACTGCAAACGGAGATTATTAAAAAAGGTGAACCAGCTAATTCACTGCTTCAGAAAGATTTTGCTGAAATTCTAGTTTCATATCTCGATTTTTCAACATTTGAAGTTGATGAATTTGCCGATAAATTCTTTGAAGTTCTAAAAAATACTGAATTCCTGGATAATAATTTTAAGCTGCTTCTCGATGATAATAAAAATCTTTGGAACGGCAACAAGCTGCGCAACAAAGAATTGAAGGAATTGTATGCAAACCTGCAGGCTGCGCTGGCTGATTTCTTTTATTTTGACAAAGCTCTCATCGAGCAGTTGAATATCATTTCCCTCGCTGCCGATGTGCTACAGGTTTATGATGAGATCAAATTCCGGGATAAGATTTTTACACATTCCGATATCAGCTATTATACTTTTCGTTTTCTTTATGATCCGCAGCTTTCCATTGTCGATAACGGAAATGTGCTGAATGTTTTCTACGAGCAGCTTTCCTACTCAACCCGGTTTGTGCTGATCGATGAATTCCAGGATACCAGCATTTTGCAATGGAGTATTTTCAAACCGATGCTGAGGGAGATCATCAGCGGAATCGGACAGAAAGATTACGGAAGTGTGATCGTGGTGGGTGATGAAAAACAGGCAATTTACGGCTGGCGGGGCGGAGAACGCAAATTGCTCACGGATTTTGAAAACATCCTGAATCATCCAGTGAATTATGACACTTTGAAAACATCATTCCGCAGCAAGCCGATCCTGATGAACTGGCTGAATCGCTTGTTTGGCTCGGAACATTTGAATTTTGTGGAAGATTGGGATTATACTGAGATCAATTGTGCCAAGCCGGAAGGTGGTTTTGTTCAGGTTCAATTCAGAAATGCCGAAGCGATCCAGGGAATTCAAGATAAATTGGAAAGAACGGAGATTTATCGGGAATTTGTGCAGAATGTTCTACAGCCGAATTTAGCGAAGCAAAAGATAAATCCGGCGGATACTGCCATATTGATGCGTAAGAACGACGAATTGAAGGAAATGGCCCAGGTCATGGCTGAAGCCGGCATCGAATATACCCTGGAAACTTCCGGTTCGCTCTTTGTTCATCACGCTATCAAGCCGATCATATTTATTCTCAATTTCCTGGTTTACGAAGATTTTGCAGAATTGATTAAATTCCTGCGCAGCGACTTGGTTTTGATGTATCCCGAAAAGTTGAAATTACTGATCGAGAAATATAAGAATTCCGAAAACATCAATGCCTCCCTGCAGGAAAATGATCTGCATTCCTGTTTGAGGATTTTGTATAAGTTGAAGCATCTGGATGACTCACTACTGGTTCTCATTAAATCGATTTTGGAAGAGTTTGGATTTGCCAGAGTTTTCAGCAGTGAAATCGAGCTGAAAAACCTGCAGAAATTTCTGGAAGTTGTGGCAGAATTTGAACGTTCCAACCACGAATACACTGCCGATGCTACCGGTTTTCTGCAATACTGCCGCTCATTGGCAGATAAAGATGAATATTCGCAAATCGGGCAGAATGTCAGTAATTCCATCAAACTCCTCACCATCCATAAATCCAAAGGTTTGCAGTTTGAAACGGTTTTTGCGGTTTTTGATGTTACGGGAAAAAGTGGTGGGAATAATTCGGGATTGAAATTGTATTACCAGTTTTCTGAAGATTTCCGCAGTTTGCAGGATTTTGCCTTCACGTTCAATTATGATAAAGTGATGCAGAAATCACGGAAAGCTGACTTGATAGAATACGTGAACAAGCGCGACACTGGTGATGAATTGAATAATATTTATGTGGCTCTAACGCGCGCTAAAAATAATCTTTTCCTCTATCTGCATTACAACAAAAAAGGTGATCTGGAAAAATTCATCACGGATGTGAAAGATGATGGTTCTGTGCTGAAAAATGTTACAAAAACCATCTTCCAGAAATTCAATGAAGAGCTGGTGGAATCTTCCCCAGTTCATCATTTGCTGCAGTTTGGTGAACTTTCCAAAGAGGAAATGGAATCAGAAAATCAACTTTTTAAAGCAGAAAATCTGCCTGATTTTTTCCGAATTTTTAGTTTGGAAAGTATTCGTGAAATTCCGGCACCAAATCTGCATAAATTGAAGAACGAATTCCTGAAGAACAAATCCATTTTGATCGGCAATATCGTGCATGAATATCTGGCTCATATCAAGTATTATGAACCTGCGGAATTGGAAATTGCCCGAAATAGAACTATCGCCAAATATGGCAGTTTGTTACCGCAGATTGAGATTGCAACGATTTTGGGAAAGATCGATATTTTCATAAACTCTCATTCGAAATATTTTGCTAAATCCAAATGGGATAAAGTTTTCAATGAACACACAATTTTTAATGAAAACAGTAAAGAATTACGTATCGACCGATTGATGATAAATACTAAAACAAAAGAGATTTTGATCGTCGATTTCAAAACCGGTTCAGTTTACGAAGAAGAGCAGCTTGACAAATACAAGGCGATTATTGAGAAGTTGCCGGTGGTGAAAAGAGAAAATTATAGAGTGGAAACGGAGTATGTAGAAATATTCCCCTCTTGAGACGCCGTACTGAGCTTGTCGAAGTAGGGGTGTCCCGAAAGCTTTCGGGGAGGGGTGTGTAATTAGCAACGAACAAAAGCGAACAATTTTTATTTTCCTTAACTTCTCGTTCCCAAAGCCCTCTTTGGGAACGCAATTTGAAGCGAAACCCCTGTTTCGCAAAATAGAAGTAACTCAGAGAAGTGCTGTGAACAGTCCGCTGAAGCGGATAAAGCAGCATTCCAACGCAGGAGCATTGGAACGAGAAAAAAGAATTTATTCTCGTTCCCAAAGTCCTCTTTGGGAACGCAAATGGAAGCGAAATTCCTGTTTCGCAGAAGCAAGCTGACTGCTTGCTCTACCGTTGTTCGTTCAACCATCTTGGTTGAATGAAATGTTGCAAAAGACCATCCTGGTCTTACTTGCTTACCAAGATGGTAAGTGCTATTCTCAGGTTCAACCTGGAAGGATGAACCAACGGATGAGTTCGAAATAAAATTTAGGAGATCTAAATTATGAGTAAACTAATGGTCAGTGTTTCGGGTGTGCGAGGAATTTATGGAGATTCACTAACGCCAGAAATCGCAATGAAATACGCAGCGCATTTTGGAATTTTCAGTAAACGTGGAAAGATAATCGTAGGACGTGACTCCCGCGTCACCGGACCAGCCATGTTCAACGCCGTCACCGCTGGTTTGATGTCGGTTGGTTGTGATGTTGTAGATCTGGGAATTGTTTCTACTCCAACCGTGCTGCTGGCAGTAGAAGAAAGCGATGCTTCGGGCGGGATTTCCATCACAGCTTCACACAATCCGGCAGAGTGGAATGCTATGAAATTTGTAGGGGCGAATGGCATGTTCCTCTTTCCCGAGAATGCCGATACTTTCATCAATTCGTTGGATAAACCGGTAGATTATGTTGGTTGGGATAGAATCGGTAAATTGTCTTTCGATCCCGATGGCAGCAAGCGGCATATTGAAAAAGTTCTGCAAATTCCGTATTTGGATATTGATAAAATTCGAACCAGAAAATTCAAAGTGGTTCTGGATTGTGTGAATGGAGCCGGTGGCATGATCGCACCGCAGCTTTTGCGCGATCTGGGCTGCGAAGTCATCGAATTGAATTGCGAGCCGACAGGCATTTTTACCCACATTCCTGAGCCTTTGAACAAGAATCTGGGTGATTTGGAAAATGCCGTCGCAGCCCACAAAGCCGATCTCGGCTTTGCCACCGATCCCGATGTGGACAGACTTTCCGTGGTGGATGAAACCGGCAAATGCATCGGCGAAGAATTCAGTTTGCTGCTGAGTGAAAAATTCATTCTTTCCAAAACAAAAGGTGATATTGTCACCAATCTCTCATCCTCCATGGCTTCGGAAGATATTGCAGCAGAATTTGGCGTGAAAGTGCATCGCACCAAAGTTGGCGAGATCAACGTTGGCAAAAAAATGAAGGAGATAAACAGTCCGGTGGGCGGAGAAGGCAACGGTGGTATTATCTGCCCGGAAGTGCATTACACCCGGGATGCTCCGGCTGGCATGGCTCTCATTCTTGGTTACCTGGCAGAACGTAACGAACCGATCAGTAAACTGGCTGCCGAAATTCCACACTACTATTTTGCCAAAAATAAGATCAAAGTCGATCCGGCCAAACTTGATGGGATCATGGCTAAAGTTCCTGAAATATTTGCAGATTACAAATTGGATACTACGGATGGTATTAAAATTCTGGGAGATAAATTCTGGATCCACATCCGCAAAAGCGGCACGGAACCGATCATTCGGGTTTACGTGGAAAGTGAAACAGCGGAAAAATCAGAGCAGATTTGCGAAGAGACGATTGAGAAGTTGGTGTAAATTCTCCTCTTGAGAGGAGTACGGCTTTAGCCGGGAGGTGTGTTTAATTAGCAACGAACATAATCTGTCATCCTGAGCGAAGTCGAAGGATAGCGAGAGAATAATTATGTCCAAAACTTATTGGGTTTACATCTCGTTCCTAAACTCCGTTTGGGAGCGAATATTTAATGCGAAACTCTGTTTCGCAAGAGCAAGCTGGCAGCTTGTTCTACATTTACATCTCGTTCCCAATCCCCTGATTGGGAACGCAAAATTATTGCGAAACCCCTGTTTCGCAAAGCAAGCTGGCAGCTTGCTCTACATTTA
>JAUSOT010000124.1 GCA_030656075.1 Candidatus Cloacimonadales bacterium | reverse complement strand
ACAGGGGAATTGTCCCTGAAAATGTAGGAAACAACATAGAAATCACGTCTATTTAGCAAAATATTTACTCATATTTGCTATTTAAAAAGAACAATTAAATATTTTTTAATTGACTTTGGACAAGAAGTTTGGCGTGTGCGGTGCTCTGTCACATTTTCTTTCTCTCTGAGTACTGACACTTTTGTTATACACCAGCATCCTCAAACTACTTCAAGAGCAACATTCGCTTCACTGATTCTTGATTACCAGCTTCGATTTTGTATAAATATATTCCAGAGCTTACAAGATTACCATTTTGATCGTAACCTGACCAAACGATTGAATGTTCACCTTTTGAAAGATGTTCATTGATTAGAGTTGAAACTTTCTGTCCTTTAATATTGAATATGGATAACTCAACACTATCGTCATTTTGGATTGAGAAGGAAATTGTAGTTGATGGATTAAAAGGATTAGGAAAATTATTTATATTAAAATCATTAGTTACTGGAGCAATCTCATTGTTTTGAATATTCACCGTTTCGCTCATAGCAATATCAAGCTGCGTAAATTGACCATCGATCACTTCAATTTGATATTCAATTATATCATCATAAAAAACACGTTCTGCGTAAACATCATAAGCACCGGCGGGAAGTTTGTACTCATAATTACCAACACTGTCGGAAAATGTGAATTCTCCGGAAATGTTGTTGATTTTTATGAGAACGTAGTCCACCGGCTCACCGTTTATCGGATCGTATGTTATTCCTTGTATTCCACCAAAAGCTGGAGCTCCAAACTCATAAGGCCCGATATCGATAATGGCTGTTCCGTTTCCGTCTCCATCCCAAACTCTCTGATTGTACTCCATATCGAAAGGATAATAATAACCCAGTGTATCGAAACCTGCATCTATTGCAATACTGCCATCTACCAGATGAAAATCTCCGTTTTGGATGTCCATAAATATCGATTGTGCCTGCAGAGAATCTACAATGATGTTGCCACCGCCGTCGATGAGGGGATCTTCGATGGGAAAATCAGTTATACAATTACGGAAGATAGGATTACTTGATACTCCATATTGTGTTAATTCTCCATTTGCTAGTATAATACAATTATTGTAGTAGTCGTTGAAATAACCTCCAAAGGCATATTGATTATTTATTGAAATGTTATTTGAATTTATTTCATTTCTATAGGTTACAATTATACCAGTTGTCCCATTATAAGTAACATTGTTACAAACTATTAAATAACTTGTAGAATATAATGAACCATTATATATAATATTATTGTAAACTTCTCCAGAAGAGTCTAAACCTGTATCCAAATTACACCCCTCAAAATAATTATCACTAATTTCCACATAAGCATCATCTATATCAACACCATTATATCCACCTATGAACCTGTTTTGCTTTATGTATAGAGAATCACCTATGTATCCTGTCCTGATTCCATAAAGACAATCTGTGAAATTGTTGTTATAGTAATAACCTCTTGCTGAAGTTCTGTAACAATCTGAAATTGTGTTAAAAGCAAATGAAGTTTTTCGAGATATTGTAACCCAATATGTTTCTTCATGGCCGTCGAATGTATTGTGACAAATTAGTAATGCCGGTGAATCAATAGATTCATCTCGATATGTCACTATATGGCCTGTCCATGTAATGAGTAAAAATGGATTTATATTTGAATTTATTATGAAACTATTATCAATAATCTCCATGTATTCAGTTGGAGAATTTGAGCTAATACCTACAGTATGATTTAGAAAAGTACAATTTCGAACAGAACCTTTACCATTGTAAAAGGATAACCCTTTGGATATATTACTGAGAGCAAGTCCAATAGCACTAATATATTCAATTTTACAATATTTAAATATACTGTGATCTGCATTCTCTGATATATAAATCGTGCCCCAATTGTAATTCGGATCATCCTGCAATCGGGTAAATACAATACTATCCTGTTGAGTACCTTCAGCTATAATTCTCCCATCAATTTGTATAAACTTAGCAACGGATTCTCCATTATACAACCAGAAATTCTGGTCAAATTCCTGCCACGATGAGCAAGACGCACCGTTAACTTTTATCTCCGTTCCAGGCAGGATGGTTAATGTTACTCCCGAATCTACATATAAGATTTCTGTAACTTCATAAGGATTATTATCCGGTGACCATGTTGTATCTTCTGTAAGGTGACCACCAACCTCGATCGAAGAAAGATTAAAGATAAAAAGAAAAAAGACTAAAAAGAAGAAAGAGATGTTCCGGCTTCGGTTGCAGCAACGCCGGGATTTCGCATTTCGTTCATTGAGATTTATTTGGTTTTTGGTGCTTGGAATTTGGGATTTCATATTATTCAATCACATAAATGTTATTTGTATAAATCCAACCCCGTCCCCAGCGGGTGATCTCCAAGCGATAATTTCCCGGTTTTTCGATCTCGAAGAATCCCATTTCATGACGCTGAGATGAGATGTTGTATCCGTCCCGATAAAGAGTAACCTTGGCCATATCCGGCAGACGATAATAGAATTTCATATCTTCGGTAAATTTGATTTCATCTCCAAAAATAGCCTTGCCGTTTTCTTGGGAGGAAATCCCAGCATAGAAATTGTAAGGATTTCCCACTTTATTATTCACGATGTAGCTGTTGCCTTTTTTCAGAGCATTCAGGATGTTTGGTTCGTTCACTTCCAGCTCGCTGTCCAGAAGCACATTTGTGCGTATCGCTTTATAGAGTGTTCTGTGTCGCAGGAATTTGAATTTGATACCCAGTTTTTCCATTCTTTCTGTGTGGGCATCCACGCTGCCGATCGCCGATCTTCTTTTGCCGCTTCTGTTAAGTTCATCCCACCAATCCAGGGTGGCACGATCCGGTTTGCAGATAAATAGAGACGGAAAAACAACCAGGAACAGCCCGTTGAATTTGGGTTTCATCTTGCCGATCCATTCGGATAGATAGTTCCAGATCTCGATACCGTCGAAATTATCGATTTCCTTTTTTTCCCATTCAAATTTACGAAATTTAGCACAGATACGTTTTTCGATGGGATGAGCAGCAAAGCAGACAGCATCGCTATTGGCATAAAACTCCGTATATTCTTCCACTTCTTTGCCTTTCAGGATCACGTCGGAATTGAAAACCAGGAAATGATGATTTTTCTGCGTATCATTGATCTCGGTGCCCACGATCACCAGCATGTCTTTTTCTTTTTGAACAGCACTGTCATTTCGGGCTTCCAGAGTCATGTGATCGTTGATCGTTATGTAATCCAATTCGCGTAATTTCGCTTCCCGGATTATCCTGGCCAGCGAGATCGATCCATCGTAGGAATATTCAGAATGATTATGAATGCAGCCGGTTAGTTCATAGTAATCTTTGCCGAAGATATTTTTCTTTTTCATTTCATTATACCCTTCTGTTCTGCACTAATAAGGAAGAGCTACAGGAATCAAAGATTTCACAATTCCCCCTAAATAGGGGGACAGAGGGGGTTGAAAATAAATAATTTCTCATTTCTTTAGAATCAGGCATTTCTTGTGTTGTGAGGTTCGTTTGCCGTCCGTTTCGGTGCTAAGTTTAAGCAAATAAACTCCACTCGACACTTTTTTGTTGGCCGTGTCGCTGCCGTTCCAAGAGAAAGTATGATTTGAAGTCGTTTCATCATTGGAAAGCTCTTTCACCAATTGCCCGCGAACATTAAAGATCTTCAGTTTTGCATTTTGAACCGGCTTTTTTGCACTGAAACTGATCTGCATATTGCCGCTGAAGGAATAAGGATTGGGAAAAAGATTCATCTGAAGGTTTTCGACTTGGATTTCATTTTCCTGGATATTTACCAATTCCAATGAACTGAACGGCAGGGAGGAAACATAATAAACCCGTTTTGATACATCATTTTGCAGCCAGCAGACGATGCGGCAATTATTAGCATCTCCGGTGATCAATTCCATGCCTTCCAGATAATTAAACCTGGTTGTATCACTAAATGTATTCTGATATAAAAGCGTGGGTGCAATCTTTCGGCTGCAGATCAATCTCAGGATCGGAACGTTCACATCATCCGGCAGATTGCCGTAATTGATAACATCTTCTACCACACCAACATAAACAGAGCAATTATTCAGAAAACTGGCGAAAACTCTATTGCGTTCGTTGGAAAGCGAATAATAAAAGGTAATAAGCCCATTCTGATCATAAGTCCCGGACATTGTATCCGTAGAAATAAAGGTGCTGTCATTCACGTTTGCATCATCAAAATAATCCTGGAAAAGTACAGAATATTGGGAAGGCACATACCCAAGAATCTTGCGTTTACCGTTTATCATTGTAGCAGGATTTCCTATCAGGTTGTAATAATTGAACCTGAGATAGGAATCCTCGCAATAAAACGGCGTCTGCGTGTAACTTGAATAATAGTTGATTACTTCCACAGTTTCGTTTTCCAGAAGATCTGATTGCACTTGCAGCAGAGCGTTGCTGTTATTATCGTTCATCGCCACAGCATTTTCCACCATAACTGCATTCTGCGGATCAGTAAATATTTCAAATTTAGTGCTATATGAATTATTGAATTGATAAACATCCAAAGAACAGTGCACCGTAGTATTGAAATTATACTGCGAGCCAATGCTTTCCAGAGTGTATCCTATCGCATCTGTATAATCAAAAGTCTGCACTTGTTGCGGTAGAATGTCCGGCAGGGCAATGGAATCGCAGAGCGCACCGGAAGGAAAATACTGTAAGAAAATTGTGCTGTTAGGCGCTGTCAGATTCAGATTTACATAAGTGCCGGTAGCTGTAAGTGAATCGGAAGTATTGCGAATTGTGAATACAGGCCAGATAGTTTCGTCGGTCAACAGGTTTCCATTCCAATGAAAATCTACCAGGTCGAGATCGACAGTTTCCACATAGAAGCAGCCGTAAATACTGAATAAAAATTCACTCTGAAAACTGGAAGCGAACATATTTTCATAATAGCCGTCGTACAAATAATAGCTGTGCAAGCCGCTGGTCGCAGATGCTCCAATGAACTGGCTGGTAGAATTGGTGTGATAGTTGACCACGACCCATAAAATCGAATCTGTGATCGCATTTTGAAAATCGATGATTTCCCACTGGTTGAAATTAATATTGGCTGCTTGGATAACTGTGGAAAATTCAATGCCCTCTTCCAGATCGGGTTGAGAGCCGTAGTCATTGCAGACGATCACTTCCAGGGAATCCGAACTTGAACTGCCGGGAATGTAGATCATCACGCCATCAGCAGCGAAACTGTCGATTCCGGTTTGGAACGTGCGAAAATCAAATTTCACAGCCCAACTTTCCGATCCATACCAATGCTGATCATCCGTGAAAGTATGATACGAGACGATCGAATCCCGCAAAACGGGTGAAATCAAATTTCCGTGAGCCGGCAGAAAATCGATCGCACTCAAGCTGGAAATCAGCATAAACAATATGATTACTTCGATTAATACGAGATTTTTCACAATCTAACTCCTCTGGTAAAAAGTGTGAACAAAGCCTTTCTTGTAAAGCGTTTTTTCAGCTTATTCTGGCTTTCTTATAGCCACGCCAGCGACGATGTACCCAAAACCACTGTTCCGGATATTTTAGAATGTACTTTTCCAGTTGCTGTGAAACTTTTTCGGTCAATTTTCTGATGTCTTCCGGGGTGTTCTCATATTCATCAGATAAGATCGGTTTTTCAAAGATAAATTTGTGTTTGTCATTCGGCAGACGCAGGGCAATGGCTGGAACGATGGGGGTTTTCGTCTTGATGGCGATCTTGGCAGTTCCCACAAAAGTGGAAGCAGGATGACCCAGAAAATTGGTGATCATCCCGTTTTTTCTGGCATTTTGATCTAACATGATCGTGACGATATATTTTTCTTTCAGCAGTTTCAAGATGATCCTCAGAGCTTTCTTCACATCGATCAGGATAAGACCTTTGTTATCCCGAATAGTGTAGGTGAAATCATTCATGTAGCGGTTTCGTAATTTTTTATAGATCACCGAAAGTTTATGTTTTTCATGAATGAACCTGCCCGCCAGTTCCCAATTTCCGGTGTGGCAGGAAGCCAGGATCACACCTTTGTTCATGGCAAGAGCTTCTTCCAGGTTTTCCCAGCCTTCCAATTCCACATCATCATACAATTTATCGAAATCGCCGAAATAAGTTTCTGCCGCAGTTTTGCCCATTTGGCGATACATTTCTTTCATAATTTTGTTTCTTTCTTTATCACTCTTTTCAGGGAAAACCATTTTCAGGTTTTTTTCAGCTGTGGAGCGACGAATTCCCAACACCATTCCACCAAAGATCATTAGCTGGGATGCCAGTAACTTTATCGTTTTCAGGGGCAGCCACTTGATGCTGTAGTACATCCCCAGAAACAAAATATATTCAATCTTGCTTTGTAAAGGCTTTTTCATCATTTCTCCATCTGTGAACAAAATTGGAAAAACAGGTTTGAAAGGCAATAAAAAATTGTGGAACCTTTCTTAAACAACAAACAAAAGCGAACAATAAAGACTTTGAAAAGGGATAAACCGTTGGACTTCTCGTCTCGAGGAGTCCGGATTGTTTTGTGTTTTCGTCCCGAAAATCTTACCGGATAACATCAGATCGGGACGATCTGTAAAAAAAGTGTGATTCAAGCGAGACGGTTGAACCAACAATTGTGGTCGAAAGAACCTTTACTGAAAGAAACCTTTTGCTTGACGCATGAATCAAATTTCTAATCCTGAACCGAAAATTGAAGGAGATTGATTTGAATATTCTGGCAATCTGCACGGCATCTTCATCCGGCAGCATCGCTATCTGTCGGGATGGTATAATCTCTTTCATAAGCTTCCTGGACATCAAAGTCACTCATTCCGAACGGCTGATGCCACAGATAGATTTTGGTTTGAAACAATGCAAACTTACACTTGATGACATCGATCTAATTGCTGTAGCAAACGGTCCAGGTTCCTTTACGGGAATCCGTATCGGCTTGGCAACAGCCAAAGGTCTTTGCATGGGAAAGGAAATTCCACTTTATCCGGTGAACACCTTGGAATTGCTTTCATACAACGCTTTTGGAACGAATCTGCCGATCCTGCCTTTTATCGATGCCAAAATGAGTGAAGTTTATGCCGCACTTTATTCACCGCAGATGAAAGTTCTGATCGAGCCGCAAAATACAAAACCGGCAGAATTCCTTTCACAAATCAAAGAACCGGTTTTCATGTTGGGCGATGGAGTGGAAAAATATCAAAGGATCATCGCAGAAAGCGGAATTGAAATAAGACAAGCTCTTCCCCACCAGAATATTCCCATGGCTTCTACACTCATCAGTATGGCGCTGAATTTGCCGGAAATTCCCAAATATAATTTTGATTTCATTGCCGATCTACAACCGTACTATTTACGGAAATCCCAAGCGGAACTGGTGAAAGAAGAAAGAGAAAAACACACCCCGACTCCAATAAATCGGAGTCACCTCTCTCAAGAGGGGAATTGCCCCACCCCCACCCGGCTTAGCCTTCGCTCAGCGTCGACTGAACAAAAGGGTTCTGCATAATAGAGTGTTTTTGCCTCACCCCGGCCCTCTCCAACGGAGAGGGAGAAATGCCTAATAAAGTTATAACTTTTTGTCCTTCTCCACGATAGGAGAAGGTGGCTGAGCGAAGCGAAGTCGGATGAGGCGGATAATGGTGAGTATTAAAATAAAAAGTCTAGTATTTAAGTTATTCTCATGATTTAGAAGAAGTTAGCTTCTAATTTTCGATCAGGAGGTAGTCAAGATGTTTTTAGTGATTTTAACTTATTTTATTACAATAAGTTATGAAATGTGCAAAAGGCTTACTGAACAAGCCCAAGGAGAGGGAATTTAATTTTCTGATGTTTTCAAAAATTAATAAATTATGTCTTTCTGAGGAATCTAAAGATTTTCTCAGAAAATTCTCTTACTACGGCATCTATAGCTTCACTTCCGAAGAATCTAATGGAATGACTTTTAGCTTTTCTTCTTTCTTATCAGGAGAGATTATTCCAAGAGCAGCGTGCATGAAACGTCAGAAAGAATGAATAGAATAAAGAATTGGACTTTCCCCTTCTCCTCGAGAGGAGAAGGTTGGGATGAGGTCGAATAAAAGGAGTTTTATTAATGAACAACCGACCAAGCTGGCATCAATATTTCATGGAAATGGCTTATCTTGCTGCCACTCGTTCCACCTGTCTGCGCCGCAAAGTAGGTGCGATCGTTGTGCGGGATAACCAGATAATTTCCACCGGATTTAACGGAGCACCCAAACACGTGCGTCATTGCAGCGAAACCGGCTGCTTACGAGCCAAAATGAACGTTCCATCGGGCGAAAGACACGAACTTTGCCGCGGCGTGCATGCCGAACAGAATGCCGTGATCCAGGCTGCTGTGAATGGTGCTTCCATCAAAGATGCGGTGCTTTACTGCACAAATCAGCCTTGCGTGATCTGCTCTAAAATTCTGATCAATGCCGAGATCAAAACTATTTATATTGCTGAACCGTATGAAGATAAATTAGCTCAGGAACTTCTGGCAGAAGCAGGTGTAGCAATGAATTTAGTGGATAGGGAAACTGGAGTGCTGAAGAGGTTGATATAAAAAAACAAAAAAACTTCCGAAGTTTATCTTACTGGAAATTCCCCGGGAAACTTCGGAAGTTAAATTGCTTATTTCTTAATTAATTAGAAATTAAACTCAAAATCTTTTTCGTCTTTGGCCGGTTCATTAAATGAAATGCTGTCGCCTTCGGACAAACCTTCGATGATCTCAACTTCCTGGAAGTTATTGATACCGGTTTTCACGACAACGCTGCTGCCGATGCTGTCGCTTTGAACTTTATAAACAACGTCCTGACCGTCGTCATTACTGAAAATCGTACGAATAGGAACAACCAGAATATCCGATTTTATCTCGCCGATAATGGTGATGTTGGCTGTCATGCCGGGTTTTAATTTCTTATCAACTTCCAGAATTTCGATTTCCACGGGAAATACTTTCACGTTGTTGTAGGTTACAGCCATGGCAGCAATTTTGGTGATCTCGCCTTTATATTTTTCATAAGGATAGGCATCCACCTGGATATCGACTTTCTGATTTTTCTTGATCTTGGAAATATCCACTTCGTTGATGCGTGACTGCACCACCATTCTTTCCAGATCGGCCAGCACCAGGATGACCGTTCCGGCAGAATAGGAACCGGTGTTGGAAACCACCATCTCCCCTTCTTCCACAGTTTTCTGGATAACCGTTCCCGAAGCAGTGGAAACGATACGCGAAACATTATTGTCGGTTTCGATCTCTTTGATCAAATCATACTGTTGCTGCGCTCCTTCAAAGTTAATGCGCGCTTCGGTGAGAGCATCTTCGTATTTTACCAGTTCCTTGGATGAGATGAATTTTTGATTGAATAATTCCTGCTTATCGTTCAAGTCTCTTTGCGCATTCCGCAGGCTGATCTCCGAAAGTTCCAGGTTGCTTTTCACGCTGGTGATCATTTCCGCCTGGTTATAATCCGGTTCGATCTCAGCGATAACATCATCTTTTTTCACATAGTCGCCTTCTTCCGCGAAAAACTTGATGATCTTGCCGCTGATCTTAGATTTAATCTCGATCTGCTTGATCGGTTCGATTTCGCCGGTTTCTTCCAGTTTCACGATGATCTCACCCTTTTTTACCACATGCGATTTTATTTTTCCGGCCGGATTTTTTCCACGCCCTTTTATATTTGCTTTTCCGCATCCCATTGAGAGTGCGATTATCATTAGAATTATGATCCACGTAAATTTCCTCATGCCAACTCCTAAAATTATTTTACTGCATTTTTAAATCAGCTTTCTTATACTCTTCAGCATTGATTTCCAATTGAATTTCTTTGTTATTTCGTAAAGCTATAATTTTAATTTTATCTCCCACTCCCACATCGGTGACAGCCATTTCCGCATCGTCGGTGTTAGTTATTTTGCTGCCGTTCAGGAAGATAATGATATCTTCTTTGCGTAATCCAGCCCGATAAGCAGGACCATTCTCTTCCACGAAATTCACCAGAACTCCATCCATGCTTTCCAATTTGAAATGCTGAGCCAACATCGGGTTGATATCCTGCACTTTGAAACCGAACCAGACATCGCGGATCTTGCCGTGTTTGATGAGTTCCTGCGAAATTTTCTTCACACGGTCGATTGGAATAGAAAAACCGATGCCGATGCTGCCGCCCGATTCGGAAATAATGAATGTATTTATTCCGATCACTTCACCGTAAATATTAACGAGCGGGCCACCGCTGTTTCCCTGGTTGATGGCTGTATCGGTCTGGATCATGCGGCGATAGACTTTGCCTTCTTTGTTCTCGGCAAAATCACGATTCACAGCAGAGATTACACCCACAGACACACTTGGTTTGCTGTCTTTGATCACAAACCCATAAGGATTTCCCACCGCAATTGCCCATTCACCGATGATCAGATCGTGGGAATTTCCCAGTTTAGCGTGTGGTAAAATATCTCCTTCGATCTTAACCACAGCAATATCATGAACGCTGTCCACACCAATCAGTTTCCCGTCGAATTGCCTACCATCAGTCAGAATAACTTTGATCTCGGTAGCATCTTCCACCACATGCGCATTGGTCAGAATGTAACCTTCCTCCGAAAAGATCACACCCGATCCCATACTTTTTATATTGTAGGGAACATCATCGTAATATCCGAAGAAAAATCCCATTCTGCGGCGCACGATCTTGGTTTTGATCACATTCACACTCACCACAGCCGGTTCGATCATCTTCACAGCGCGCGTTATGGAGTTTTGACGGGAGATCATCAGATCTTCAATATCTTTTTCTTTCTTTTCCAAAGGCATGAAACCTTCTGAGGTTTTCGATCTTTCGGTGTATTCCGTTTTCAGTTCGGAAGACAGTCTATCTGCTTTTTCCGAATATTTGGAATAGACCAGCAAAGCAATCAGAACAATTGCCAAAATTAAAATTACATCATTTCTTCTCATAATACGTTCCTATTTTATTATTAAATAAATTATTAAATTCCAAAAACCATTAAAAAATCCCCAAGCCAACACAAACAACATGACATACTTATAGATGTACGCACAATAAAATTTCTTCACCAGATCGATATCGATTTTCTTATCCAGCAGTTCCACGTATTTATCAACTTCGAAATAATCCATTAAATAGGGTACGAATTTGCGCAGGAATTGCTTGGCGATTTCATAAAAAACCATCGAAAAAAAGTAACGGATGTTTTCTTTCCAACTGTGTGGGATATATTTAATATTTTCGAAGAATTCAAATTTATCCCAGACATTTTGGAAAAAAGTTTCTTCCCAGATTGAAATTCTGGACTTTTCAGAAAAATTCTTTGAGTCGTTGATATAATCCTGCAGCAATCGCTTTATTTTGTGCATGATCCAGTTTTTGAATTTGTAGGCAAAACCTGGTGTGAGTGGAATTTTTTTACCATTGGAGAAGTGCTTTTCTTCGCGGGGGAAAAAAAGTAGCTGCTTAATGCTGAACACGATCAGGAAACCAGGCAGCATGTTCCAGAGCAGGATGAGAATCGATTTGAGGAAAACCACTAAATTCTGCCTTGTTGAAATAATTCTAAAAAGTAACTGATGGAACGATCGTAAGTTTTTTCGGCATCTTTGGGAAAATAGCAGGCCGGAAGCTGGTTCATATTACGATGATAACTGATGCATTCGCAACAGATTCCTTTTTTTCCACAGGAATAAGTGCAGTTACAATTTCCTACATTCCGCTTCTGATTTTCACAGCTCATATTCAGCTCTCATTCTTGGTTCTCACAACTTTTATTTAACCTTAATTACTGATTTTCATAATTTAAACTAACATCACATAACTGATGGAAATAAAGAAAATTCAGAGGTTATTTTGTCAAACAGAATTACCACCAACCTCCGAATGTTCCCGAATTTCTTCGGGACTTCAGGATTCTGGAATGTTTGTTTCCGCAAACATTCGGATGTCCTGCGTATCCCGAAAGCATTCGGAAGAAGTTTGCTTATTTGAACCCTACCTGCCGCCAGGCTTCATACAAAATCACGGAAACACTATTGGAAAGATTCAATGACCTGATTTGAGCGGTCATGGGAATGGTTATAGCGTTCTCCCAATATTTGTGCAGAATATCTTCCGGAATGCCGCGGGATTCGGGACCAAAAACGAAGAAATCACCTTTTCTATATTTTACGTTCGTATAAAGTTGGTTGCTTTTGGTTGTGCAGTAATAGATACTATTTTCAGGATATTTTGCGATCAATCCATCCAAATTATCATGAAAAAAAAGTTGCAGTTTATCCCAATAATCCAGTCCGGCTCTTTTCAGGTATTTATCAGTAATCATGAACCGCATCGGTTTGATGATGTGCAGTTCAGCATTCATTCCCACGCAGAGCCTGCCTATGTTTCCTGTATTAGCTGGAATTTCCGGTTGAAAAAGCACAACCCGAAAAAAACAGCTTATTTCAGCATGATCGATTCCCATTTTGCAATCCATTGTGGTAAATTTTTTCGAATAACCCGCTGGGTGAGAACGGTGGAATAATCCTTCTTGGAAAATGGCAGAAGTTTATATTCCGAGCCCGTATTTACTTTGTTGTTAACCGGATACATCCACATATTATCGGAAATAAAACCCTGAAAATCATCTGATAGCAGGAAATCGATGAAATGCTTGGCCAATTTTTGTTTATCGGTATTTTTTATTATTCCGGCTCCGGTTATCAGGTTGAAACTGCCTTCCGAAGGAATGGTCGATTTATATTTTTCGGAATTCTCCTTCTGAATGTGATAAACGGGCGACGTGGAATATCCGATCACCAACGGAGCTTGACCTGCCAGGAACATGTTGTAGGCTTCGTCGTAGTTATCTGCGATAGAATAGATATTTTCTTTCACACTGCGCCAGAAATGACTATAACCATTCTCACCGAAAGCAGCCACCGACCAGAGAAGCATTCCCCGTCCCAGAGCGGAAGATTCCGGATGCATCAAAATAATTTTCTTCTTGAATTTTCCATCCTGCATTTCACCGAAAGTGGCAGGAGCTTTTTCGATTGCATAGCTGTTGTAGATAAAAGCAAGTTGACCGAAATATATTGGAATGACGTGATAGGTATTATCAAAAATCAGGTTTTTCTCGACGTATTTCAGGTTTTGCGGTTCATAGACCAGGAACACACTATCCCGCAGCACGTTATAAAATATCGTATTATCTACTCCCAAAACGACATCCACATCCAAACTGTCCTTGTTTGCCACAACCGCAGCCAGCATTTCTGCGGCATTGGAAAAAACTGTGTATTTTATTTTACATTTGAATATCTGTTCGAAAATGGGTAAAATATCGTCATAAAAATCTTCATTTAAAAAAACTTCCGAAGTATAAACAAAGAGCGTGTCGGATTCAAATGTTACCTGTTCTTTTTTTTCCCAGGAACAACTCTGCAACCAAATTAGTATTATAATAATCAGGATGAAGTATTTCATATTTTTCCGCCGGTAAATTATTGATATCCACCGAATAAAAGTGCCGCAACAATGAAATCCATGATGAGTATGCCGATGGAAGAATAAACTACCGTGAGTGTGGTAACTTTACCGACTCCTTCCGCACCACCATGAGCTTTACTACCGGCAAAACAACCGATGGAAGTGATGATGAAACCAAAGAAAACAGCTTTGATCAAGCCGCCCCAAAGGTCGGAAGGCAGAAAGAAATCGCGCATATTTGTAAAGAAACTGAAAGCGTTCACATTGTAGCGGAATACAGATAAAAAGAAAGCGGCAAAAATGCTGATGACATTGGAAAAAATCGTCAGGATCGGCAGCATGATGATGCCGGCCAAAATGCGCGGAAGGTAGATGTAGTCCACCGGATCGATAGCCATCGTTTCCAGGGCATCGATCTGTTCACTCACTTTCATCGTGCCGATCTCAGCGGCGATAGAAGCTCCCACTCTTCCTGCTAATACAAGTCCCGTGAGTACCGGTGCCAGTTCGATCATGGTAGCTTTTCCCACCAGAACTCCGATCAGGTTTTCCGGAATGTAGCCACTGGTTTGATAAGATGCCTGGACAGCCGTTACAAATCCTGTGAAGGCGGAAGTGACTGAGATCAATAATATCGAATCGAAACCGATCCTCTTCATTTGGATTATGATCTCACTGAATCTGTGCCGGAGGCGTGAGATGTGTGTGAAAACGGATGCCTGGAAAATAATGAATTCGCCCAGCAATCCAATGATATTATTATTCATAAACGTCTTTATCGCGGAAAGCTGTGAAAGCTGCATCGAAGCGAAGTTCAATCTTTCCAATTGAACCGTGCCTGTTCTTACCGATGATGATCTCAGCAATACCCGGCTTTTCGGTTTTTTCTTCATTATAAACTTCGTCCCGATAGATGAAAATCACGATATCGGCATCCTGCTCGATCGCACCGGATTCCCGCAGGTCGGAAAGTTTGGGACGTTTATCATCCCGACTTTCCAAACCGCGATTCAATTGAGAAATAGCGATGATGGGAAGTCCTAATTCTTTGGCAAGAACCTTTAAGTTCCTGGAAATTTCCGAAATCTCCTGCTGCCTGTTTTCCCGATTTCTTTTCACAGACATCAACTGCATGTAGTCGATGATGATCAGATCGAGCCCTTTCAATTCTGCTTTCAAACGACGCGTTTTTGCCCTGATATCGAGAATTGTATTGGAACCGTTATCATCGATATAGATGTCTTTTTCGGCCAGGATTTCGGCAGTTCCGGCAATGCGCAAAAGTTTCTTTTCATTCATGCCGTAGCCTTTCAGCATGTTTTCCATCTCCACTTCGGCAGCAGCGCTCAGCATCCTCATCAAAAGCTCATCTGCTTCCATTTCCATCGTGAAGATCCCGACCTTTTTATCGTAACGCACAGCTGTATTGGCTGCGATATTCAAAGCGAGTGAAGTTTTTCCCATAGCAGGACGGGCAGCTATGATAACAAGTTGGCCGGGACGGAAACCACCGATCTTGCGATCGAGTTCCGTGAAGCCGGTGAGAATGCCGTGGATATTTTTCTTGGTTGTTGCTGTTTCTTCGATATTCTGGATCGTGGTGGGAATCACGCTGGCAATGCTTTGGAAAGCTTTCCGGTTGGGTCTTTCGGCAATTTTAAAAATCGATTGCTCTGCGTTATCAACAATATCTTCAACCGGTTGATCCGATCTGTAGCAACTTTCCACGATTTTGTTGGATGTGTCTATCAATTGCCTGAGCAGCGCTTTTTCCAAAACAATATTGATGTGATATTCGGCATTCGCTCCACTCATCACGACATCGGAAAGCTCGTTGATGAAAGCTTCTCCACCCACTTTTTCCAGTTCGACGTTTGTCTTTAAGTTGTTGATGAGAGTGATGATATCCACTTCTATGCTCTGCTGGAAAAGCTCGATAATGTTTCGGAAGATTATCTGGTGCGCCGGTCGATAAAAATTATCAACTTCCAGGTTTTCGATTGCTTTAGCCACCACGTAGTTGTCGAGCATCATTGCAGACAGCACAGCCGCTTCCGCATTTATATCGTTTGGCTTTTGTCGCGTCAATTCATCTGCCATAATTCTTCCCGTTTCTTTTTTATTTTATCGTAAACACTTTTTAGATACGGGAGATTTTTTGCAATATAAATCTGATTTAGATATTATAAATATATCTATGCTTTTGTAATTGAAGTCTTTGCGAGAATTCTTCCCTTCTCGTCACATAGCTCCCTCCTCCTCGTCACATAGCTCCCGCTGTATGACGCCGGATTTCGCAGCTCCTGCTGCCAGGAATGATCAATTGCATCTAAATCATTTCATTCTCGAATCGTCGTCTATAGTTTCTTACGACTCGAAGGAAAATTATTACAATTATTCCGCAGAGCGGAGAAGGGGCGTTCCAACGGAGACCATTGGAACGAGAAAAAGCCGCAGAGCGGGAAGTGAGCGTTCCAACGGAGACTATTGGAACGAAAAAAAGATTTGTTCGCTTTTGTTCGTTGCTAAAATCTATAAATTTTCGTAGTCTTTCTGTACGTTTTGCAGATCGATCCAGGTTGGTTTCTTCCAATTCGGATTTCTGAGCAAGGCAGAAGGATGAAAGGAAACGTATGTTTTAATTCCTTTAAATGTATAGGTTTGAGAACGATAATCAGCCATCGTTCCGTCAAATTCTAAAATCGTCGAAGCAGCCACTTTTCCCAGCAGAAGAATCAGTTTAGGTTTGATGATATCTATCTGTTCTTCCAAATATGGATAGCAGGCATTTTTTTCTTCAGGTAAAGGATTACGATTTCCAGGTGGTCGACATTTGACGATATTGGCAATATAAACTTCCTCACGTTCAAGGTGTATAGCCTGCAGCATTTTGGTGAGTAGTTGACCGGCTTTTCCCACAAAAACCTGTCCGGTTCTATCCTCATCCGCACCCGGTCCTTCTCCGATCAACATTAATTTGGCACGGGCATTACCATTTCCATAACAAAACTTCGTTCTTCCCCGCCAAAGCTCACAATTACGGCATTCTTTATATTTTGCTTCCAATTCCTGCAGCCTGGTTTGAGGATCGAAATTCTCTTTTACCGGCTGACTTGTCTGAGGATTGTAATTTTCTGCAATTTGCTGGTTGGTTTGAGGTTCGCTATTTTTGGCGATTTTTACAGTTCGAATCGCTTTCGGTGTATAAAAAATATCTTGAATACCGGACAATTGCAGGTACTCAAGATATTGCTTTAAAACTTTTTCGTTCAAAATCAGAAATTTCCGCTTAAATTTAAAACCGGTAGTTGCGGATGAGATTCGGTTTATTTACCGGTGATCTCAGAAGATTCTTCGTTGTATTCCTCGCTGACAATATAATCAGGAATATTATTTGCGGCAATATGCTCCAGAGCGATGTTCGTCAATTTCCCTTTCAGTTGGTGTTTCATTGTGATGGGCAGGTTGTTCAGTCTTTCCACTTCCAGGTTTGCCAAAAGCAAATAAAGGTAGGTCATGTTATGTTCTTCTAAAAATTTTTCAACTTTTGTATCCATTATTTTCCTCCATAATAGGATTCATCTATATTTTTGTATCTTATCAGCTTATTTTCTTCGGCATGAATTATCGTTTTCACTTCTTGCACCGCATCTTCAAAGACGTCGTTGATCACCAGGTAATCGAAGCGCCGGATCTCTTTCATTTCCTTTTCGGCAGTTTCCAACCTGATTCTTAAGACTTCTTCCGTCTCTGTTTTACGCGTTTTCAAGCGTTTCACAAGTTCAGCCTGGGTAGGAGGTAAAATGAAGATCGTGATCACATCCACATCTTTTTCTATGATCTGAAGCGCGCCCCAAACATCGATATCCAAGATAATATGCTGTCCTTTTGCCAATTCTGCTTCAATGAAATTGCGGGAAGTTCCATACCAATAACCATGCACTTGGGCGTGTTCCAGAAAATCTCCGGCTTCTTTCATTTCAGAATATTTTTTCTCGGAAATGAAATGATAATCTTTGCCGTTTACTTCGTTAAATCTGGCTGGACGGGTAGTATAAGAAATCGAATAGGAAATGTTAGCACAATCCTTCAGGATTTCTCTTAAAATTGCTGTTTTCCCTCCGCCGGATGGTGAGATCAGGGCAATCAGAAAACTGTGTTTTTCGAAAGAACTCACTTGGTTATTTATTAATCCTCGATGATTTCTTTGTAAGCTTCCGGTTTTAGAAGTTCTTCCAGTTCGGAAGAATCAGATAATTTTATTTTTACAATCCAGCCTTCTTCAAAAGCAGACTGATTAATCGTTTCGGGAGAGCTTTCCAGGATAGAATTGATCTCTACAATTTCACCGCTTACCGGCGAATTGATATCTTCAACAGCTTTCACTGCTTCGATGGAACCGAAAGGTACTCCTTTGGTTACTTCGTCACCGACTTCAGGCATTTCCATATAAACAATATCACCCAATTCGTGCTGGGCATAATCAGTAATTCCGATCGTGGCTATATCACCTTCAACTCTCACCCATTCATGAGTTTCAGTATATAATAAATCATTCAGGACCATGTCATCCTCCCAATTAAATATTTTTTATTGCAACCACTAAATACTACGTTCTGGTGTCAAGTTTTTCGATGTCGATTTCTTGTTTCCAGCGAGATTCAAATTCAAATTCAAATTTCTTTTCTTTGAATAAAATAATGCAGGCATCTACAACCTGAGAATCATAGAGTGTACCTTTATGGGAAATAATCTCGTTCAGAGCAAATTCCACACCAAGAGCTGGCCGGTATGGACGGTGAGATGAAATGGCTTCTACCACATCGGCTACACTTAAAATGCGAGCCTCTAATATTATATCATCACTTTTTAATCCCTGCGGATAGCCACTACCATCCAAGCGCTCCTGATGTTGTAGAACAATTTCAGCTACCGGCCAGGGAAAGTGAATCTTGGAAAGAATTTCATGACCTGCTGCGGGATGAGTTCTGATCAAGTTCATCTCAGCGCGGGACAACTCACCGGGTTTACTCAGAATTTCGGAAGGAACATAAATCTTTCCTATATCGTGGACAAGCGCGGCAATCCTGATACCGGCAGTTTGATCTATTGAAAGATTCATTTCCTCGGCTATCGCCGTTGCCAGATTTGCTACCCGGCGTTGATGTCCTGCGGTGTATGGATCACGTTTTTCCATGGCCGAAACCAAGCCGTTAACAGTTTCTTCAAATAATTTCTGCAGTTTGATATTACTTTGTGCCAAGGCTTCAGTTGTTTTTTTACGTTCAGTTATATCAACAGCCACCGAAAGCACTGCATTTCTCTGATCCGGAGTGCGCATTGGAGTTTTGGTTGTCTGAAACCAACGCTGCATTCCATTTTTCAAGGTGATTTGTTCTTCTTCGATAACCAGTGTTTTCCCGGTTCTAAAAACCTGGCGATTGAAATCAAGATGCCTTTGAACCTGGATTCGTTCGATATCGCTATCGCCGATCAGATCCGCTTCTGTTTTACCTGGGATTTTCTTTGGCGTTGTATCAAAACTATCTGCAAATGCTTTATTAGAGAGAACATATTTGGAATCCGAATCTGAAAGACTAATATAATTGGGAACTGTATCGATCAGTTTTAAAAGAAGATTTCGGCTGTATTTTAGAACCTGTTCCATCTCATATTTATAAAAAGCCATCTCCACATTAACCTGAAGCTCCCTGTCTTCAAATGGCTTTATCAGGTAGCCGAAGGGGGAAGATAAAGCTGCTTTGGCCAGGATTTCATCATTTGAATAAGCTGTAAGGAATATCACCGGAATGTTGTAGTTTTTATAGATTATTTCTGCCGCTGTCAAACCTGTCATATCACCCTGAAGCATAATATCCATCAAGATCAAATCCGGACGTTGTTTTCCGGCAATTTCAACTGCTTCCTCACCGGTAGATACAATGGAGACAACATCATATTTATAAGATATCAAAGTTCGCTTGATATCTTCGGCAATGATCTTCTCATCTTCAACGATCAAAATTCTCTTTTTTTCAGCACTCATAATATGCTTTCCTAATACTATTTTCATATTTCTATTTTACTAAATATCAAGGTCAAATTAAAAACCGCAAATAATAAATGCAAGATTTTATTCTAAGTGCAAACAATTTTAAATAAATATTTGACAAATAAACACATATAAAATTTTTAGTGCTTCAGGATCAGCGTAGTGAAATTAGGTTGATATCAATCAAATGATATTGAAACGTTCTTACAGCTTTTCCAAAGGATTTATCCTTTTAAAAAACAAGGAGACTCAAATGTTGCAAGGAACAGTAAAATGGTTCAATGAAAGTAAGGGGTTTGGTTTTATTTCTGCAGAAGACGGACAAGATTATTTTGTACATCATCAAAATATTCTGGGAGAAGGATTCAAAACTCTTGCCGAAGGTGTAAAAGTACAGTTTGAAGGTGAAAAAACCGATAAAGGCCTGAGAGCAGTTCAGGTATCTGTAATATAAAAGCTTTCACATCTTAACGAAAAGCCCGGTCTTATGATCGGGCTTTTTCTATTTCATTCATTTCTATTTATTTCGAGCCGTTATCATGATATTATTTTTTATCAATTTGCGCCATCTCTAACTCCAATTTCAAAATTTGAATATAAACCACTAATCCCTTTAAATAAATTATGTTTTACGCTTTTTGCCGTCAACAATCAATTGTGATATTGGGAAGATTTGTTAGAAATTCTGAGTAGTAGTTAAATTTCTTTTTTAGTCTGGTGATTCGCTTCAGCCTATTTCAATAAAATCATTTTTCTCGAAACGTTTCCCGTTTCAGTTTTCAATGTGCAGAAATAGACACCGCTGGCAACTGGTTTATTGTATTGATCTCCACCATTCCAATACACTTCGTAAGTGCCGGACAGCTGTTCACTATCGATTAAAGATTTCACTTTCTGTCCTTTTGCGTTATAAATATCCAATGTGATTTTACCCGGCTCAAAAAGAGTATAAGTGATTTTTGTTAAGGGATTGAAGGGATTTGGGCAGTTGGAGAGTTGAGATTTTATGTTGATTATCTCATCGCTAATCTGGTTTGGCTCATAGTCATATTGATAAATACTGCAGGACGAGTCTTCGAGATATATCAGATAATTTTCATTATCTCTTTGGAATGGGATGATCTCAACACAGTTTGACCAGTTTCGAAAAGAACCAACTTGATCAACAATTCCATATTGGATATTAGAAAGATCAAAAACTTCGCAAACGATACTACCCAAAAACATTAGCTCATTTTGTTCATCAATTGCAATTAGACCACTATGGTTGATATTAAGGATAAAATTTGGTGACAAAGGATTGTTTAAATAATAAATACTACAATGTTCTTCCGGTAACTGACTTGTGATAATTAGATAATTTTGATAGAAATGGATCTCATCATAGCAAGACTGGGTATTTAATTCATTAGCTAAAATCATGTTATCAGAATCAATTTGATCAACAATAGCGAGTTTATCCAAGCATTGAATATAAGCGATTCCTTCATTAAAATAAATATATCCAACTACATATGTATCTGGTAATTGAAGAGTTGCTACTTCAATCAATTCATTGAACTCATTTATGATATATTTGTATAGTATTGAATTATTAACATAAAAGTAACCTATACCTTCGCATAAGTAAATATTCATTTGATTTTGAGTTAAATTGTTAAACGTACATAATTCGGTCAGTTCTCCGGAGTTTTCAATTTTAAGTATTTTATTAAAATACAAAGGCTGGATCGGATCTAAGAAAGATGTAACAAAAATATCTTCTGCTCCATTTGACCCAAAAGCTGAATAATTTGAATAATAAGTATCCACTAATTCAGGAAGATTTAAGTTAGATAGGTTGAATTGCTGTATTGCTCCCAGGGAACTTGCAATATAAACATTATCATTATAATAGTGCATTGAAAATATTCTTCCTACATTGTTATAAACATCTGAATATTGGATATTATTAGCTGATATGTCAAAACTAATTAATTTCCCCTGTTCCGTTTTTACAAAAAATGAATTACCAGTTCCGATGACAGACCAACAATTATCTTCATATGGATTCAAGTATTGAATATCTAATTCAATGGGCTGACTTAAATCACTAACATCATATAATATTAAAGCATTAAAAGTAATTAGAATTAATATATTGTCTAACACCTCGTAATCAATTACATTAGGGTCAGTAAAAGTGTATATTGTAATCCACTCTTCAGGAATGGTAATATCGAAAATCTTCATACCTGAAATACAATCTATAAATAATACCGAATCTTGTACTATTGTAGGCTTGTAATTAGCGTAACTATCAATGGGATTTGAGTTTATAAGCAATAGATTAAATGGATCCATGATATCGTAAAAGTATAAATCCGTTAATGTTTTAACAGAGGCAATACCGTTCTTAACATATTCCATTGCATGAGTAGATTGTGGTACTTCAAATTCAGTAATTTCAACAAATGTTTCTTCATCATAAACATGTACAGTCCATGACCAATCATTATGAAGCTCATTAACAAACAATTTATTATTATCAACAAAATGGACATAATTTCCCCAATAGGTTATAGTATCTATAATTGTTGGATTAAGTATATCGGTTATATCAATTCGGTATAAACGACTAGTAATAGAACCTGTAGAGATATAAGCATAATTTTCTGATACACACAAGGTTACTACTGGACCCTCCAAATTAAAATCTGTTACTAAATTCAATTCATTATTTGTAGTATCAAATATTTGCAGACTTCTGTGATTGATACTATAAAGAAAATTATCTTTTAATGCCATATTTGGTTTATTTAAGTCATAAGAATCTGTTAATGAAAATTCGGATATTTTATCAATCGTGAAAGAGAAAATGGATCTAATCATAACTAATATGATGATGATTATTAATGTTTTTTTCATATTACCTCCAAAAACTGGGGAGGCTTTAACCTCCCCGTATAGTTCAAATATTAATCGTCATTTGGCTCTGGATCTGGTTCAGGTATTGCCATTTCACGAGGAATTGTAAGATAGATATGTGCTGTAGATCCAACACCGGTTACAGTACGTTCTGCCCAACAACTATGATCAGTAGCTTTTGCCCAAGCAGAACCACCACCTGAATATGAAGTGAATTGATAAACATCATCACCATGGAAGTTAACTGGTCCTTGTGTGGCGCATCCTATCCATTTAGCTAAAACGACACCCGACGGAGAGCCTTCAACAAGACTCACAACGTGTACAAAGATATCATATGCCGATGCAACTGCAAAGCTAAGTATCAATAATGTTATTAATATGATTTTTTTCATCATATACTCCAATCAAATTTATTCCCTGTCCGTTTTTCCCTGTTTTCCGGGTGGAGAAACCAGGTAGTTCCATAATATTACTACCCCTTGCCAGGGAACGCTAAGGCAAGAGGTTAAGTCAAGTAAATTTAAACACCATCATAATTATAAGTAATGAAAATGCTTAATAAAAAACGATATAGATTACACCATCAATATCGACTAAGAAGTAATCCTGAGTTTCTAATATTACTTCATAGCTATATTGTGCCAGTTCCGAAAATGAAATTTCCGGAAAATCTGGTTGACTAAAAAGCGAACCGAAATATAAAAAGCACGCAATAAGAAGTAATCGTAAAAATTTCATCATGACACCTCTCTTTATATAGATTACTTATTAACAGTATGCTTTGGGACAGAATTGGGCTTAAATTATAATGACTATCCTGTTAGCTCCGTAAGTTTATTGACAAGATTTTCAGTATTTTATTTTCTACATAAAAATAAGTTAAATAGGAGTATATAATGGTTACTTATTCAAATATGAGTTTTTTTGAGTTTCAAAGGAAATATAATACGGAAGAAGCCTGTAGAGACAAGCTATTTCAGATAAGGTGGTCAGATGGATATGTTTGCCCACGATGTGGGAACACTACTTATTATTTTCACAGCACACGAAAATTATACCAATGT
>JAUSOT010000120.1 GCA_030656075.1 Candidatus Cloacimonadales bacterium | reverse complement strand
TTCACGCGGAACAACGATAGGCATCAGGGAAGCATCCGTCGCTACGATCGAACATGTTCTGGCTGCCATCAAAGGCTTGAATATAGACAATATCAGGATTGAAGTAACCGGTTCGGAAGTTCCTGTGGCGGATGGAAGTTCCATCGTATTTTTGGAATTATTGAAAACTGCCGGTATCGTGGAACAGGATGAAGAACGCGAATACATGGAAATAACCGAACCAATTTCTTTTTCTTCTCCTGCCGATAACGTAGATATAGTCATTGTGCCTTCCTCCAACTTGAAAATAACTTTCATGGTTGATTACCAGCAAAAAGCTCTGGGAACTCAATATACCTGGATGCCGAGTTTGCAGGTCTTTGAAAAGGATTTTGCCTCGGCTCGAACTTTCTGCTTTCTACACGAGATCATCATGCTGAAAGAAGCAGGATTGATCAAGGGCGGTTCCCTGGAAAATGCACTCGTGGTTGCCGATCCCGCTACTCCAAAAGAAGAAATCGCCCGATTAAAAGATATCTTTGGCTATAAAGGTGAAATCGAAGTTGGATCGGATGGACTTTTAAATCATACTCCCCTGCGATACTACAATGAATTTGTACGGCACAAAGTAGTAGATCTGATCGGTGATATCGCTCTACTCGGTGTTCCCTTCAAAGGCCATATCCTCGCTGCCCGTTCGGGTCATAAAACAAATGTTGAATTAGTGAGAAAACTACGCAAGATCCACAAAAAACAAGCTCTTCAAAAAATCTATCAAAAGAAGAAATTAACGGAAGTTGTCTTTGATATTAATGCTATTCAGAAAATCCTGCCGCATCGCTATCCTTTCCTGCTGGTGGACAAGATCATTGAATTCGATGCCGGAGAAAGTATCATCGGGATCAAGAATGTAACGATCAACGAACCATTTTTCAATGGACATTTTCCAAATCATCCTGTAATGCCGGGCGTACTGATCATCGAAGCGATGGCTCAAACTGGTGGCATCATGCTTCTCAACTCCTACGATAATCCTGATGATTTCGTGGCTTATTTTGCTTCTATCGATAACGCAAAGTTCCGTGTTCCGGTGATGCCGGGAGATACACTGCGCCTGGAATTGAGAGTGATTTCCATGAAACGTGGGCTGGCCAAAATGCATGGCGATGCCTATGTGGGAGAAAAGAAAGTCTGCGAAGCTGACTTCCTGGCAAAAGTGATGAAGAAATAAGAGGGATCGATGTCTGAAATTCATACCACTGCCATTATCCATCCCCAGGCGCAAATCGGAAAAAACTGCCAGATCGGACCGTATTGTATTATCGATAAGGACGTGAAACTCGGGGATAATAACATTTTACTGTCGAATGTTCTGTTGACCGGCAATACGACAATCGGTGATAATAATAAATTCTTTCATTCTGCTTTGATCGGTACGGATTGCCAGGATTTGAAATACAAAGGCGAACCGACACTTCTCATCATCGGCAACAACAATGTTTTTCGGGAATTCTGTACAGTTAATCGTTCGGCTACCCTGGATGAACCAACCCAAATTGGGAATAACGGACTTTTCATGGCTTATGCACATGTGGCGCATAATTGCATATTGGGAAATAACCTGATCCTGGCGAATGCTGTGAACCTGGCGGGACATGTTCATATCG
>JAUSOT010000117.1 GCA_030656075.1 Candidatus Cloacimonadales bacterium | reverse complement strand
CAGGTTATCCGTTGTATTCACCGCATTGGAAATATTACTGAGAACCGATTGGGTATTTTCCGAGCGTTTGCGTTCGGTGATATCTCTGACAATCGCATGAATGTATAAGCCGTCCGAGAGGGTCATTTTAGTCAACGATACTTCCGCATCAAATGGAGTGCCGTCTTTATGCAGATGAATCCATTCGAAAAACTGCGGTACATCAGCCAGGGCAGCATTCATTTTTTCCAGGGCTTTTTCCGCAGATAACCTTCCATCCGGCTGATATTCCGGGGAAAATTCTATTGGTGTGTGACCGACAATATCAGCTTCATCACAACCAAACATCTCTAAAGTTTTGGGATTGCAGGCAATAAATGTATAATCTTGCATCAAAAAAATCGCATCATTGGCAGATGAATATAGAGTCCGATATTTCTCTTCACTTTCTTGCAATTGCTTTTGAGAATTCAGAATTTCATCCCTATCATTTTTCAGTTCCAGCACATTTTTAACGGCATGACTTAAACGCGCTAATCTGTCCTTCAGAATGTAATCCCAGGCACCTTGCTTCATACATTCAACTGCCGTTTCTTCGTTCACAGAACCGGTGATGATGATGATCGGTGTTTTGGGTGTTTTCTTTTTTACTAATTCAATAACTTCCAGTCCGGTGAACTGCGGAAGCGAATAATCCGACAGAACCAAGTCCGGATGGAATTCATCAAGAGCCAGAATGAAACCTTGTTTATCTTTTTCAAGACGGATCTCACTTTCGAAATCGGCTTTTTTTAATGTCAATGAAATCAGTTTGGCATCAGATTTCAAATCTTCTAAAATCAATATTTTGATCATAGTTTCATAATTCCCTTATTCATTTTTCCATATCGACTTAGCACATGATCTGCGACATGTGCCAAGACTTCACTTGTCCAAAGTTCCGGCAGGAATCCTTGGGACAAGTTGGCAATACTCTTCTCGCAGGCTCAAACATCCTCAAAGATTATTTGGGTGATTTGTTCAGCAACAACCAATACAATCCGAGCTCAGAGACGGCTTTGATAAACTGTTCGAAATCTACCGGTTTCACGACATAACTATTTGCGCCCAATTTATAACTTTTAAGGAGATCCGTTTCCTGCGTGGAGGAAGTCAACACTACAACCGGAATTGTTTTTGTTCTCTCGTCATTTTTTAATATTTTTAAAACCTCAAGTCCATCGACTTTAGGAAGTTTGAGATCAAGTAATATGACTTTGGGAATGTTTTCTATATCGCGATTTGCATACTCCTTGCGACTGTAAATAAAATCAAGAGCCTTCTCCCCATCATCAACATGATTGATTTTGTTTCCCAGATTGTATTTTTTTAAAGCCCGTATCGTGAGCTTTGCATCACTTGAATTATCTTCAACCAAAAGTATTTCCACTTCTCGGGTTGACACTTTTCCTCCTTTGGCAAATTCATATTTGCATAGCTTATTCATTCAAATAAACTCAAAACAGATAAATAAATGAACTCTGAATGAGTAAAGAAAAAAAATACTCATCCTGCTGTTCTTCTCTTCTCGACCTGCTCGAAAAGAAGGAACATGAGAATTGCAAGAAAACGTTTTCGCTTCTCCATCATAATATCTTCTTTATATCTTCAATAATTTGATTAATATTTTCTAAAACTGTTTCATTTTTAAATCTAATTACATTTATTCCCAGCTCGTTTACAATTTCAGTTCGTAACAAATCATAGTCTTTTTGTTGTTCGTGAATTCCACCATCAATTTCAATAATCAGCATGTTTTCATGGCAGTAGAAATCAGCAATAAAAAATCTAGGATGACCATTATAAACAAAATGTATTGAGAATTGTCGATTAAACTTCTTACCCTTTATTTTTCTGTTCCGAACAGCATTCCAAAAAATTTTCTCCGCTAATGTGGATTTTTTTCTTAGCTCTCTGGCTGTTTCAATCACTAAAGATTTCATATTTTCCTCTAACTCATCCTGCTGTCCTTCTCTTCTCGTTACGCTCGAAAAGAAGGAACATTAGATAAGCAAGCAGAAATTTTTTAAACCTAAAAGTGTAATTCTAAACCCAAGATAATTCCATCTTTTTCCCCTCTCTTCCTAAGAGATGGCCAGGGTGAGTTATACAGATTCCTTCGGTATCGAGAAATAAAAAGTTGCACCATTGTCCTTCACAAAGAAGACAATGTCTTTTTCCCGCTGCAGGCATCCGCATTCGATCACTGTCTTTTTACGTGTTTTGGAATATTTAACTGCATTTGAAAATATATTATACAGCACTTGCCGGATCATCGGTCTATCAGCTTTTATTTCTGCCAGATCATGTAGTATGAATTCGATGTCCCTGTCTCTGTTATCCTGTTTAAATTCTTTCACCAATTCACTGCCAAGATTATTCATATCGATCCCATTTAAATTAAAATGTTGAAATCCTGAGATCATTTCATGTTCTCCATTTCCTTGAGTTTTTCTTTCATTTAGCTGGTTTAATCGTCCCGATTGAATCAGAGGTTTTTGCGGATCGCCCTCGATCTGATTCGAATCGAAAAAAGCTCTCGGGATGAAAGCTGAAAATTCTATGGACCAGATTGACTTCCCGTCGGTTAGGCGTCAGGATTTCTCTCAGTCCACCGGCAATGAAAACATTCTGGGCAAACAAAAAAAAAGAGATGCAGAATTCTGCATCTCTTTGATTTGCTTTATTTAAATCTTATAATTACTTCTTTTTTCCACTTATGGTAAGTTGTCTTTTCTGTCTTCTCTTGAAGTGTTCAACCATCAACGGGCTGGCAATGAAAATTGAGGAGTATGTACCCACGACCACACCGATCAGAAGAGCAAAGGCAAAATCGTGAATCACAGAGCCGCCGAATACATATAAACTGAGCACGACCACGAAGGTTGTGAGTGACGTGATGATAGTTCTGCTCAATGTTTCATTGATACTGTGATTGATCACATTGGCATAAGATTCCTTCCGAAAAACCCGCAGGTCTTCCCGGATACGGTCGAACACAACGATCGTATCGTTCAGTGAATATCCCACGATCGTAAGCAATGCTGCCACGATGGGAAGACTGATCTCTTTACCAACGATTGAGAAAATGCCGACTGTGATGGCCACGTCGTGGATAAGAGCAGCCACAGCAGCCAGGCCGAAAGAAAATTCAAATCTCCACCAGATGTAGATGATAATTCCCAGAAGAGACCAGAAAATAGCCAGAATTATTTTTTCTTTCAGTTCTCCGCCAATCTTGGGGCCGACTTCTTCCTGCAAGCGGATCAGAGTGGCCGGATCGACGTTTCCCGGAAATTCCCGTTTGATCGTATCAATGATTTTGGTGCTGATCTTTTCTTCATCTCCGCTGGCAAGTTTAGTTTTGATCAAAACAAGTCTTTTCTTATCCATACCACGGATAGTTTGAATTTCCGATCCCTCGATGCCATTTGCCGTCAGGACGTCGCGAATGGTTTGAATATCGATTGGTTTTGCATCGGGTGCGATCGGTGTCAGATCGAGTTCCATGGCAACTCCGCCTGTGAAGTCGATGCTGTATTTCGGTCCGCCATTAATCACGAGTGAAACGATACCAGCAATAATGACAATTATTGAAATTGCATATGCTATCTTTCTTTTCCCTATGAAATCTATATTTGTATTTCCAAAGAATCTCATCGTTTCCCCCTAAATACTCAGTTTATCGCGAGCCACATTGGTGATGAATCCATCAAAAATGGCTTTTACCAGAATGATTGAAGCGAACATTGAGCCGATAATACCGATTGAAAGCGTTACGGCAAATCCTTTGACCGGGCCGGATCCAAATTGGTACAGAACCAGGGCGGTGATCAAAGTGGTGATATTGGCATCCAGGATAGTGACAAGAGCCCGGCTGAATCCGCTGTCAACCGAAGAGCGGACTGTTTTTCCCAACAGCAGATTTTCCCGGATTCTTTCAAAGATGATCACGTTGGCATCCACCGCCATACCGATGGTGAGGATCACACCCGCAATACCAGGCATGGTCAAAGTAGCTTTAAACATGGTGAGCACAGCCAGGATGAAAGCAACGTTCACAATAACTGCAAGGTCGGCAATCAAACCGGATAATTTATAATAGAAAATCATAAAGAGAAATACTATTGCCATTCCGATGACCGCAGCCAGAATACCAGCCTTGATGCTGTCTGAACCGAGAGTTGGACCCACTGTTCTTTCTTCGATGATTTTTACAGGAGCGGGAAGACTACCGGCATTCAGCACAATGACCAGGTCTTGAACTTCTTCGATACTGAACTGACCGGTGATCCTGGCTTCTCCATTGGGAATGCGAGATTCGATGCGGGGAGCAATGTAAACAATATCATCCAACAGAATAGCCAGTCTCTTTTCGATATTTTGACCGGTTACTGTTTTGAAAATCTTAGCGCCCTGTTTATTAAAAGTAAGCAGGATATATGGTCCCTGATCTTTGGGTGCGTATCCCTGTCCTATTTTGGTCTGAGCTTTTTCCAGATATTTTCCGGTTACTTCAGCTTTATCCTTCAGCACAAAAATCTGTCTGGCTTTGTATGGATCTTTTTTCTCTTCCTTGCTGATGGAAACCTGCAAACCTGCCGGAATCGCTTTAATGAAATCCTGATCTTCGAGCAATTTCTTTAAAGTGGGAATGTTATCATGATCTACAGACATCGGCATGTCGCCATTGGAAGTAGTAAAATTGGTGAAAATGTTCATGCTGTATTCTTCTTCATCAGTTGTCTCTTCCGTTGCCAATACGTCGATAGCTTCATCTGTTTCGCCATCTGCAAATTCTTTCAGGTATTCATATTTATCCAGGTTATCCTGCAGATATTTGTCCAATGCTTTATAGACTTCATCGGTTTGCTCGTTCGTTGCCAGAAGCTTAAATTCCAGCATAGCAGTTTTCCCGATCAGATCTTTAGCGCGGGTTGGATCATCCAAACCAGGTAACTGCAGCATAATTCTGTTGGTATTTCCTATTCTCTGTATGATCGGTTCAGCAACACCAAACTGGTCGATCCTGTTACGAATGATCTGATAGGCTGTTTTTACAGCGTCATCTTTGTCTTTCTCAGAAATTTCCAGCTCCGAAAAATCAACTTCCAGTTGAATTTGTGATCCGCCTTGCAGATCGAGTCCGAGTTTCAATGTCTTCTTGTGCCAGAACGAAGGCAGATTTGGAACGACCAAGGGAGCAAAGAAATATGCTGTGACTAAAAGAACCACGATGATGATCAATCCTCGAATTTTACTGTTCTTCATTACTTTAGAACTCCTTCATATTTTCTTCTAACTTCTTTTATTTCAGAAAAATCAAAAACTATTTTGACCAATCAGCAGTCAAGTATTTTAACTCAATTGATAAAATATAAGCCAACTACTTTGCCGCTGTGATCAAAATTCATTTAAACACATTTATCAGTTTGTTATGAAATTATTTCGGTCATTTTCACAACTCTTATCCAACAATAAAGTTATGAATTTTGTACTTCAGGCTTAAATCCGATATCCTTTCCTTCCGGCATTCCCGGTAAAATTATCTCTCCATTTTTTACTTCGAAATTCTCAATATTCTGCTGCAGGATTTTAAGGAATTGTTTGGCGTGCTGCGGAGTTGATAAAATCCTGCTGTAGATTTTTACACTGGGAAGTCCCGGTACAATGCGGCCAAAATCGATAATAAATTCAGAAGGAGAATGTGTGATCATGCAGAAATTTGCATAAATTCCTTCTCCAACCTGCTCATCAATTTTCAAGTTTAGTTTCTTTTTATTTTCCATCCTTGCTCCTTGTTTTTTATAAAATTTCTTCAAATCAGTTCCATAGTGATATCATTTGCATTCTATCAATATTAAGCCTCATCCGTCTGTACCACAAAAGTATGGTCAGACACCTTCTCCAGCGGAGAAGGAAAAGCACTTTGCAGGTTTTTAACATTTCCACCCTCTCCTTCGGGGAGGGCAGGGTGGGGCAAAAAAACTTAAACACCTTATCCTTATTCATCATTTGTATTCAGCTAGTGATTTCATTCTTTCTTTGAGTGCTGCTTCTACACATTCAGGGATCATATCATGCATATTGCCGCCCAGTTCGACAACCTGGCGAACCATGGTAGAACTCACATAAAGATATTTATTATGCGGTACAAAGAATACTGTGTCCAATTCTTCGCACAGCTTTTTGTTCATCAGCGCCTGGGAAAGCTCATATTCAAAATCGGAAACAGCGCGCAATCCACGGATCATGACCAGAGCTCCAATTTTTCGGGCAAAATTTACAACCAGCCCATCGAATTCCATCACCCGCACTTTGGGTAGATGAATTAACGATTTTCGGCAAAGATCAACCCTTTCTTCCAGACTGAAGATCGGATTTTTCCCTGTAAAGCTGGCAACAGCCAGAATCACTTCATCAAATACCTTGGATGCTTTTTCCAGCACATCTATATGCCCGTTCGTGATCGGATCAAACGTTCCCGGATAAACTGCTCTTTTCATTATTTCACCTCATTAATCGCTAAGAACGCGAAAAATTACGAAGTTTTTTTCTTCACATTTTTTTTGTGAACATTTTAGTCGAATTATCTAATCTAAATCTTCCAACTCTTCCACTCCTTTGGGAATGTGGGACGAAAGGTTTTTGAATCCATCTTTCGTAACCAGAATATCATCTTCGATGCGTACGCCGATTTTTTCTTTCGGAATATAAATTCCAGGCTCTACAGTTATAACATTTCCTTCTTCCAAAGGCGTGTCGCGCGGTCCCACATCGTGCGCTGCCATGCCAAGATGATGTCCAACACTGTGCATGTAATATTTGAAATATTCACTTTTTTTTTTAATCAATTTCAATCTGAACAATGCTTCAGTTATCAGTTCAACCGTCGTTTTATTTAATTCCGCCATAGAAATTCCCGGCTTCATCATATCGATGATCGCTTTATTGATGTTCAATACTTCTGTGTAAACATCTTTCTGCCGGTTGGTAAATTTTCCTGAAACCGGAAATGCGCGTGAAATATCGGCGCTGTAACCATGGCAGGCAGCTCCCACATCCAGCAGGATAAGATCGTTTTTGCCGATTTTACAATTGTTCTGATGATAATGCAAAGTCGCAGCATTCACTCCTGAAGCTATTATCGGATGAAATCCCATGTGCCGCAATCCTTTTCTTTTGGCTTCATACACCAGGATCGCTTCCAGTTCGTATTCCATCATGCCGGCTTCGGCTTTTTCACGGATACTTTCAATACCAGTTCCGGTGATATCGATCGCTTTCTGCAGCTGGCTGATCTCCCATTTGTCCTTTTTAGCCCGGAGAGGTGAGATTTTCTGCATTGCATCGTCCACCTGGACGGCAGGATATTTAGCACGAATTTCTTTGGCAAAAACCTGCTGTTTATTTAATGGAGCCGTCAGGTTGGCAACATTCAGGTTGATGTAACAATTCCTAACTCCATTTAGAAAGAAACCAATTTTTCGATTAAATTCATCCAAGTAGGAAACATTCTTGATGCCTGAAATTTTTTGAGCTTCTTCTTGGGAAAGCTTCTTTCCTTCCCACACTTCCATTTCGAGAATGCCGCGTTCAATAAAGAGTGCCGAATTGGTTTTACCTTGGAAATTACGCTGGACTAAGATCGCATCAGGAATATCTAATCCGCTGAAATACATGAAATTGCTGTCCTGCAAAAAATAGCGTGGATAATCAGGTTGAGAAGCAGCGAAAATAATGATGATCTCGTTTTCTTGCAATTGTCCTGTCAGATTATCTCGTCTCTGATCCAGAAGTTTAACGTTCATGCTTTCTCCTAAATTTTATTTGCTGTTTACAGACAAAGTGCCTGGTACGAATTCACAAACAAGATGTTTGTGTTACCCATCTTCACTACAAATAAAATATTCGTGTTAGCTAATTTTCAGATTACCATACACTCCGTCGTAACCGGGCGGATCGAACCTGAAATCACCTCTCTGCACAGCCAGAATCCGGTTGATAGTTTTTTGCTCGACTCTTTTGTCAAGCAGAACCTGAACGCTGTCGGACTGCCAAAGTGCGATCTCGGAAGGAAAAACTTCCATGATTTGTCGAAATGTTTTCAATACTTTAGGAGAACTGACACTTTTCACACCGATAGAATTAGCAATAACTTCAACCAAGGGAATGAGGTGTTTGAATTTTCTTGGTTTGGGAATGATATTTTCATCACGCAGTTGCAGGCAGCGCTGCTGCACTCCCAGGTTCATCAGTTTCCCGCAGATGGGACAGCGCAAATCTGTTGGTGGATTCTGAGCAAAGATCAGTTCGCATTCATGCCCGGTACGATTGGCTCGATGTCCTGTGACGAAATATCTGCCTTCTGCCGGATTGAATTCGGTTGTTAATTCTACATCATTATTTCGCAATGCTGAAATTATGGCAGGATAATTCGTATTTTCTACATTCAAGATGGTGAATTCTCTGCCGATACGGTTGAGCGCTGCGCTGTGGCAATCACTGTTTGAAATGAAAGTCAGATTAACCAGATCGGGAATTTTCTCCAGCATGGCAGGATCAGCGCTGAGACCCGTTTCAATGCAATGGATTTTAGGTTGAAAATTTCCGTAAAATTCGCATATTTCAGTTAGGTTGTTCTTGCTTCCCAGGATGCCATCCGGCGTCATCACATGCGCAGGAATGATCTCGATCAGAGGATGAATTTCCGCAATCTGAAAAAGCTGATCTTCCAATTCCGGTTGAGAGTTGGAAACTATGAACGGCCGACCGATTGTATTTTTCATCTGCCATTTCTGCATTAGTTTCTGCATCTTTTCTATCGATGAAAAATCCGGGAAAAGAATGATGTGATGGGCAACGGTTTTGTTTTTGTAATGAGCAAGTTTGGTGGAAAAGATCACTTCAGTCTGCAGCAGAAAGCGGCTGGAATCATTTGAAAGTGAAAATAAGCCTTCCTCGATTTCTATCAGTTCGGTTTTCAGTTCTTCTGTTCGTGGCGGATACAAACAATCTCCCGTTCCGAATACATCGATGCCTTTCAGTTTCATGGTAGCTGAAACAGATCGCAATTCTATTTGACCCACACCGCCGGCATAACCGGAGTGGGAGTGGAGATCAACAGCAAGTTTCATATTTTATCCTAATTTGCCACATTCTTCTTCGCCAAAGCTTCGCCGAACTGACGAAAGGTACAAGAAATTTTACCTTTTTCAACCGTTCAGAAGGTCTTCGACCGTTCGGAAGGTTTTGCAATTCTTTATTTCAACAACAGGCATTTGCCTGTAGCGGTTTGAGTTCCGGTTTGTAACCTGTAAATGTAAACACCGGAACTCCGGTTAACAGCATTCCAGGAAACAGAGTGCTGCCCTGCTGCCTGGGTTTGATTTACGAGAGTTTTAATTATTTGACCTTTCAGGTTATAAACCTGCAAAAGAACATTTGTGTTTTGTCTTAAATTGTAATTTATGGTGGTTACAGGATTGAAAGGATTGGGATGATTTCGAAGATGAATATTACCCGGTAAGATTTCATCTGCACCTACTCCATCTGAAAGGTAAAAGAATAACTTTGGCTTATCATAATCAACAGCACTATTTCCAGTTACAAAACCGAGAAAATCAGATCGATCATCGTAATCACTATCTATCTCAAAGGAGATGCGGTATTGGGAAAGGAGCCTGTTATTCTGATAATCCAAAAGCACACTGGGAGTAATATTCAGAAAGCGATAACCGTCCAATCCGCTATCGGTGATCATGCCGATATTATGGTTGAAAGTGAATTCATTGCCTAAATCTCCTTTGGGCCAATCGTCCGGATCGAGTTGGAAACCGTAATCGATGTGACTCATGATGCATTGTATTGTGTCTCCTCCAGGAACATCCCAATATGGGAAATCGTAATAGAGTGTATCATTACTGACGCCAAAACTCTGAAATTGATACAACCTGATGTAAACGCTGTCAATTTCATATCTATTGGGAATTACCGGCAGTTCAAATGAAACAAATGACCTAATACATGAATTAGGAGGAGGGAATGCTTCTACTCCAATATCACCTACATACATCGAATACGTTGTTGTGTTTAATGAATAGAAATTACCCTCCGGTGTGAAGCACATATTGCCATCCAGTTGCGGAACAGCGTAAACGCTGTCGATGATGGAGTCGGCTGAAAGCAGCGCATAATATTGTACGCTTAACCATATTATCGCAATAAAGGCTGTTCTCATAAATCCTCTCGTTCTGAGTACTATACACATTTTTTAGATTCTTCGCCGAAAGCCATTTTTCTTCTCATTATGAACTTTCCAGTTCGTAATGCAAAAACAGGAGCAACTTCCGTTGCATACGAAGCAAAAGCTTCGCTTATTTTTTGCTTCCCAACTTGAAAGTTAGGAAGCAGAATATCAACAATCATTCTTCCTGCTTCTCTCACTTTCCCCTGGATAGGGGAACAGCAAGGGGTCGAAACTACAAATTCCCCAGTCTCTTCTGTGCCTCTGTTCCCCACTGGCTGTTCTTTCCATAGCGGTCGATGATGCGTTCATACATGCGGCGTGCTTTTTCGATATTACGCATTTCCACATAAGATTCCCCGACTTTCAGTTCTGCCGAAGCTGCCCACTGAGTATATTCTGCATAATTATAGCCGACTTTCAAAAATTCTGCTACTGCCGTTTCGTAATTTTCCATGCCGAAATAGGATTCGCCAATCCAGTATTGCGCTTCTGCCTGTAATTCTGTATCCTGCAAAAGCGGGATCGCCCGACCGAACATTTCGGCAGCTTTATCATATTTTTTGTCACGATAATGACAGAAAGCAATATCAAATAGCGTCTCTCCTTCCAATTTCTGATCGCCCCAACGTTCGATGATGATCTGATAAGCAGCGATCGCTTTATCCCATTCTTCGATGGTTTTGCAGACAAAGGCGAAATTTCGGGCAGCATCCAGCGCCAGCGCACCATCTTCATCATTTTGTATAACAATATAGTAATGATCGAGAGCTTCGCGATATTTCTCGTTGGAAAAGTTGATCGTTCCCAACTTGAAGTGAGCCTGGTTGCTCATTTTTTTATCTGATGAATTGGCTACTGTAGTGAAGTCTTCTTCAGCGCCTTTCATGTCCTTCGATTCCAAACGCAATAAACCTCTCCAAAAATATGCTTTTATCCTTACTTCATCGGTCAGGTATTTGCCTTTGATCAGACCGGAAAAGATCTTTTCAGCTTTCTTTTTATCCAGCTCAATATGGTAGATACCACGATTCAACTCGATCTCGTTGATCTCTTCTTCGGTAAATAATTTACGGAATCTGTCGGTCAACGTTTCCGCTTTTGGCCTGTTTTCGATCCGATACAGAGCGATAATGTTTTCTTTGGCAATTTCGACAATGCCGTCATAATCGGAAAACTTGTCGCCCAGTTTGTCGATGATCGCCTTGTATTGCGTGGCAGCTTCGAGATAATCTTCCTGCAGGTAGGCTATCTTTCCCAGAATTTCATAATTTTTCAGATCTTTTTTGTTCTGTTTGGAAAGCTCTCCGAAAGTGTATTTTGCCATTTCGAATTCGCCTGTTTCATATTGCAGTATTCCCAGCCGGTATAGAGTCTGGTAATCTTTATCCACGATGTGCATCAAGGCGAGCTTGCCGTTTTCTTTGTCACCTGAAGTCAGGTAGTCGTTCGCCAGTTGCAGCCAGAATTCATCGGTTCGTTTTTCTTCCGGCAGCATCAATTCATATTTAATCGTCTGCTCATATTCGCCGAGGGAACGCAGAATTCCGGAAAAATATGTGATCACAGTATCGAAACCGGCAAAATTTCCGCCGTTGTTGATGAGAAAAGCCAGCTTATCTTTTGCTTCCCGGGTGTTTCCGGTTTCATTTAAAGCCACAGCATAATGAAAGAAAACACCTGTTTTTTTAAGATCGATGTAGGCATCGGCAATGCGGTAGTTGCGCAGAGCCTGATCATCCAGATCTTTTTCGTAATAATCTTCTCCCAGAGTGATTTTCGCTTCATAAAAACCGATTTCGGGAATGGTGCCGTCATTCTGCAAAAGAGCAGCGTAAGCAGCAGCTTTGGAGGTTTCGCCGGCATCCAGATTATACTGGAAAAGGAGATAGCGGAATTCATTCACCACTTCCCCATCAGGATAGGTGGAAATATAATCATTAAGCTTGAAAGCAAGCGTGGAATTGATTTCTGCATTCTCAATCAATTGCAGTTTTAGCTGTAATTCTGCAATCCAGCGGGCATGACGGCTGGAATCCAGTTTCAGGATGAGGTTCTGCAATTCGAGCGTTTTTTCATTGACCTGGTAGGTGCGCGATTCGGATTTCAGTTTGGCAATCAGTTTCAAATATAATTTAGCTTTCGTATAGATCGCTTCATATTGATTATCATTTTCCAGAAGTGCAATTGCCTTTTCATAATCTTTCAGATCGGTGGAAAGGATTTGGATCAAGTTGTCTTGCAGGCTTTGTTTATCACTATTGTTGGAATACACAACCAAAGCATCCAACAAGTCATTAAAAGCTTTTTCATAATCTTTATTTTTATATTTTTTCAGATAATCGAGTTTCTGTTCGATGATTTTAGCCATATTCGGATCATTCAGATTTTCCGGGCTGATCTGCTCCAATTCGCTGATAGCCAGATCAAATTTGTCCTGTTTTTCGTAACAGAGTGCAACTTTGTAGTGCGCTGTCTGTAAAATTTCCAGCGAAGAATAACCGGTTATGATCTGCTGATAAAACTTGGCTGCTGTGCCGTATTGTTCAAATTTCTCAAAATAGATATCTCCCAGCAGCATCAGCAGTTCATTTTTATCTGCATAAGGAGATTCCAGCAGTTTTTTGTAGGATTGCACCGCGGCAGTCAGTTGATTTTCTTTGAGTGCAAGACCGGCTTCCAGCAGATCGCATTCGTAAAGATCGCTTTCTTTGTTCGTTGCCAGTTTGGCTTCAGCGATAAAATCACGCGCCTTCTGCACGTCGTTCAACATCAGATAAACTTCTGCTATTTTCAGCAGATACAGCGCTTTCAGGGAACTTTCCCGGAATACTTTTTTGAAATCTTTATAATCATTGATCAATTCGGTGGAACGATTCAGTTTAAGCTGGCATTCTGAAAAAATGACGATATAATTATCCAACTCTGCCGAACTATTAAATTTTGTGATCAATTTATCGAGTTCGGAATAAGCTTTATCGTATCTTCCCAGTTGCAGATAATAATTTGCCAGTTTCAAGCGCAGCGGTTCTTCAAAAAAGCGCGGAATATCTTTGGAGATCTTTTGGGAAAGCAACTCTGCTGCGGCAGCGATTCCATCTGATTTTTCTATTAAATCCACTTCCAGTTCCACAGCTTTCCAGGCAGCATTTTGGTTGGGAAATTCGCTGAAAATCCGGTTTAGTGTTTTGCGTCCTTCCGCCGGAATATTAGCGGCAAAATACCCTTTGGAAAGTATCAGCAATACATCAGGAATATTGCTGTCACCTTCGTAATTTCGAATAAATTTCTGACCTTTCTCGATCAAAACTGAATATTCACCCAGTTCATAATAACATTGCAAATACATGGCCAGAGATTTTTTGGTGAATTCGGAAAGCGGGTGTTTGGTCAGAAGTTTATCGATCGTTTGAATGGTTGGCTCATATTTCTTCTGCTCAAACTGCATCAAAGCCAGATTGAAGAGCACTTCCTCGCGAAATTTATTATCGGGAAAAGCTTCAGTCAATTTTTTGAAAGAGCTTTCTGCCATAGCAAATTGCTCACGGTCCCGATAGCTTTTTCCGATATAAAAAACCGCTTCCTGGGCTGCTTCCGAGGTGGGAGATTCGGAAATCACCTTTTCAAATTCTTTGATCGCTTCTTCATATAAATGGTCATTGTATAAGTCTTTACCGAAATTCAAGTCGGCGCTCAAGTTGGCGAGAACCAAAATAATGATCAAAATCAGAATTCTTTTCATACTGCCTCCAGACTTTTTCATTGTTTTTTTTACTTCATTGGATGTCAACTTTGAATTGAAATGGAATGTAAAATATCAGATATTAATGCTGGTTCAATCGTCTCGATTGAACCTGATATTTTGCCGGATCGTCCCGATCCGTATTGTAAAACAATCACCTTGATCGTTCAAACCAATAATAGGCTTTCGGGACGAAAGCACAAAAAACCGTGGACTCCTCGGGACGAGAAGTCCAACTGCTGCGCTGGTTCAATCGTCTCGATTGAACCTGATATTTTGCCGGATCGTCCCGATCCGTATT